>DATCES010000474.1:0-10235 GCA_036509935.1 Mucilaginibacter sp. | reverse complement strand
CCGCCGATGGTAAAGACTATATTTCTTTAGTTAAAACCATCCAAATAAAAGGGATAGGAGCGGAAAGTAATCAATACCACCTTAAATTGAACATTACCCAGCTTGCCGGGATCAAATGGTATATTATGAATAAAAAAGAGTTGTTAACCTTCGCTAAAAATTACAGGAAGATAACCGACTCGATAACACATTTGGTATTTGATAAAAAGCCGGTTCATGATAAGTATTTAGGCTACTTTAAAAAAATGACGCTGTATGATAATGAGTTTATTAACTTGTACTTTTTGCTTGTTCATGTTGATATGAATAAATATAGCTACCAAGAAGCAACAGCCATTGTAAGGGACAATTTTGATAATAAGGTTCTGAAAAATATATTTAACGAAAAGTACTTCATATCAGAAGATTATAAGACATTAATGGGCGGTGAATATTTAACTTATATTTTAAAACTTGACTACCTGCAAGACTCTACCCTTAAAAAGATCAATAATTATACATTAGAAAAAGTCAGCAAAACTTATACAGGGAAAGCAAAGGACTACATTTTATATAGGTTAATAACATATCATGTCGACATCACAAGATCTATTGAAAGCCTGAATAGTTACAAAGAACAATTTAAGCCTTATATTTCAATGCTTTCAAATCCGTTTTATAAAAGATCTGTTGGCGAAAAAATTGCTGCAAAAGAAGCCGAACTGTTAAAAATCGGCACAGGCAAGCCGGCACCTGCATTTACGTTAAAAAGCAGCCTGGCAAAAACATATAGCCTTGCAGACTTTAAAGGAAAGGTTGTTTACCTTGATCTGTGGGCAAGCTGGTGCGGGCCATGCCGGGCAGAAACACCTCATCTTAAGACATTGTATAACAAATATAAGGACGATAATAGAATTGCCTTTATTAGTGTTGCCGTAAGTGATGGCGTTAACGAATGGAAAAGGGCGCTGGAACAAGATAAACCCGACTGGATACAGCTTTTAGATACTGAAGGAACTGTAGACAAAGCATATGTAGCCAACTCAATACCGCAATTTATTATTATTGATAAACAGGGTAATATTGTTAATCTTGATGCGCCTGCACCAAGTAGCGGCAAAGCGGTTGAAAGCCTGTTGCTTAAAGAAATGGAAAAGTAATATTGAACACTCAATGCACACCCCCACGGGTCTAAGATACGCTGCGCTAATCTCAGACCAGTGGGGGGTTATTTCTTTGTTAAAAATTCATCCACTTCTGTTTCCAGCGATCCTTTTTTACCAGGGTCTTTTCCATACCCCACCCATTTTGAAACTATTTTTCCCTGCGGGTCAATAAGGAAAAACGAAGGATACCCTGTTACCCCATATTTCAAAATCGTTTCACCGTAATTCCCTTTTCCATCCCATAAGGTTAACCAGGCTGGCCGGTCCCTGTTAATGCCTTTTAGCCAGGTAGCTTTACCGCCGTCACCCGAAAAAGAAATGATTTGTATCTGGTCAGCATACTTTTTTGAAATTATCTTCAGGTCTTTCAATGATTCTATGCAGGGGCCGCAGTAGGTAGTTGAAAAATCAAGTAAAACATATTTACCTTTAGTATCCGATAAATGGTGTTTATGTCCATCCTTATCCATCGCTTCAAAATCAGCCATTTGATCGCCATTTTTTAAAATATTTCCAACTTTAAGATAATTGCCAATCCTGGCCCCAAAATGGCTGATTTTGAAGCGATGGATAAGGATGGACATAAACACCATTTATCGGATACTAACGGCTTTGTTTAAATTCGGGCATAAGCGAATTGTACATTTGTTGCAGCGTGTCCTTCGGGTATTTATTTTTCAGATAGAACAATTCGCTTAATGCCTCATAAGAGTTCAGGTTGTTTTTAATGAAATTTATTCTGGCAACATCGTCCACACTATCTATTTTACTTATAACTTTCCATATTTTCCTTCCCTTTATTTCGCTGCTGTCCCCTTTTAGTGCAAAAAACTCACCAACCAGTATATTCCTTTTTTTATAATCCTCCTTCGTTAAATTAACCAGTATATTATGTTCATCCTGTGTTTTTGAACCTGTAACTGATAAGTCGAAAGGGAAATCTTTAATATCACCATTGATGTTTATATCCTCGTTACCGATCATCAGGGTTACATAATAATAATTTTTGCCTGTTTGGCTGTAAAGCCATAAACTTTGAGGTGTTTCGGCCAGTTTACCCTTTAAAACAAAGTGATCATTTTGAATAACAGCGCTGTCAATATCCGCGTCGGCGTCTATATCTTTTAAATAAAACTTTGCCCTGTTGTTGAAACCTGTAACATGGGCTTTGATTACATATTGTTGCGCAACAACAATTCCGGCAGTGCAGACAGCCAAAATGAACAATAAGATTTTTTTCATTTCTTTCTGATAAGGATAATATTATGCAATATAGTTTATATTTCTGATTAAGGATGATTAATCAGAATTACAAACTACTTAACTCGTAACTATTCAGGAGTACAAGGGTAAAATTATATAAAATCTTGGGGTTATCAACAAAATTCGAGGTAGATTTTGAGAAATCAATCCTTAATTCACAAAACGTTGGCAAGTGATGGTTTATATGTTTATGTCCTTTAGCGGTAAAA
Organism: Mucilaginibacter sp.; assembly: GCA_036509935.1. Classification (GTDB taxonomy): domain Bacteria; phylum Bacteroidota; class Bacteroidia; order Sphingobacteriales; family Sphingobacteriaceae; genus Mucilaginibacter. The sequence continues at coordinate 7,618 of DATCES010000474.1, read as the reverse complement.
TGCAGTAATAATGAGGATTATGTGGATTTTTACGATAAGTAAAAACCGGTACATTGTCTCAAAGCGAAACTATAAAAGCCCTCACAGCCCTTGTCGAAAAACAGGCGGCTCAAATATCAGCTCTGATGATCCGTGTTACGGATTTAGAGCAGGAATTAGCTTTTTACAAAAACCGGAAAAACAGCGGCAATTCCCATATACCACCTTCGGTGAGTTTAAGTAAGCCTCAACGGAATCAGAGTTTAAGAGAGAAAAGTGATAAAAAAGCGGGTGGCCAGCAAGGCCACGAGGGAGAACTAAGATTTGTAAGATGTCAGGATTTTAATGTGTCCTTTAATCTTTAAATCTTACGAATCTTAGTTCGTACAAAATAATTATTAAAACAACATTTCCCCCGGAGGCGTTACGCCTTTTAAACGCAGGTAAATGGTAGTTTGTCCGCGATGATGGGTTTGATGTTCAAACGCCTTGCCAAATATGTTAGCCTTTGATAATTCCTTGCCTTCAACTTTTGCCATCCCCTGTAATTGGTCGGGCGTCATAGCCTGAAGGGAGTTGATCACAAAATCATAGCTGTCAATTACTGTTTTTGTAGTTGCTTCTTTTGTTTGTGCAATTGTTTTTTCGGCAGATGTTTGCCCAATCGGGCTTGGTTTGCCACTTGCCGAAGAAGCAAAATAAAAATTAGCATCTGCCAAATGAAGCATTTGTTGCGCAAATGAACGGATCTCCGGCGTTGGTTTAAAACCATAACCATCTGCCGGCATGGCATCCAGGTAAGCTTTGGTGTACGTTTTTGCGCGCTGCCATTCGGCCACCATCTGTGGTTGGGTGAATTGCCCAAAGACAGAACTACAGGCAAAAGTTAATGCCAGGAGTGTAAATAATAATGATAATCTTTTCATAATGGGATATTGATTGGTTAAATAAATCCTTTTTCAAAAATACTTAAACTGCAACTGCTGCAGCATGTTTCCGGGCTTTTTTTTCAGCAAAATGCAGTACTATCAAAAGCATTAAACCTATGGCGAAAAAGCCATCGAGCGCCAAAGCCGAGTCGCGCATTTCATTTGTTAGCGCCTCTACCTCGGCGAAACAAAATAAACCGACCACTATCGCTGTTTTTTCCGTTACATCATAAAAACTAAAAAATGAAGCCGTATCGGGTATGTTTGGCGGGAGGTATTTTGAATACGTGGAGCGTGACAACGATTGCACGCCGCCCATTACCAAACCAACCCCAAACGCCGCAAAATAAAATTGGGTTTCATTGGCAATAAAATAAACCAGGCAGCATAACACCGTCCAGATGGTTACCAGAACAATGAGCGTGCGCACGTTGCCGAACCTGGCAGATGATTTAGATGTGATCCAGGCCCCAATTATAGCTACTACCTGTATAATCAGGATAATACTAATCAGGTGGTCATCGGGCATGTGCAGTTCTTTTGCTGCAAAATTGGCGGCTACCAGCATGATGGTTTGCACCCCAACGGAGTAAAAAAAGAATGCTGAAAGAAAACGCTTTAACAATGGCATTTTTTTAATCTTGCCAAAAACCTTTGCCAGTTCTTTAAACCCGCCCGTTAATACATTGTATTTATGCGAACCCGCATTCGGCTGCCCTTTCGGGAGCATGATAAAAGGGATAACGGAAAATCCTATCCACCACAAAAACACAATGACGAATGATATGCGCTCGGGCAGGTCGTCGCTGGTAATCCCGAATGTTTTTGGCGATAACACCACGATAAAACATAATACCTGAACAACAATACTGCCTACAAACCCATAAATAAAGCCCTTGGCGCTAACGGCATCCTGCTGTTCAAGCGTGGCAATCTGCGGAAGGTATGAGTTATAAAACACAAATCCCCCGCAATAACCTATAGATGCCAGGCCATAAAAAATTAAAGGGAGTTCCAGGCTGCTACCCGGCTTGAAAAAAAACAAACCCGCGCAAGCCAGGGCACCCATCCATGTAAAAAATTGCAGGTACCGCTTCTTATTCCCGCGATAATCGGCTACTGACGTTAAAATGGGCAGCATCACTACGATAAGCAAATAGGAAAGGCCCAATATATTGGTTTGCAATACGGTGTTTACATATTTGTGCCCGAAAAATGTAACCATATTGCCGTTTTTGGCATTGGTGGTTACAGCAACATAATAAGCCGGGAATATGGTTGAAGTGATCACCATATTGTAAGATTGGTTTGCCCAATCGAACATGCACCATGCCCAGATGGTTTTTTTGTTGTTTTTTGCTTCCATAAAGGCCCTAAAAATATAGAAATTTTAGAGTTTACGAAAACCGATTTTTTGGTTTGTAAAATAACTGTTAAAGCCGGGTTATATTTCCTTTACATCCGACCCTTTTATCCACCCTTCATTACCGTTGGCAAGCCCTATCTTTATCCAGCCGTTGCTGTTATCCAAAATATTTACTTTGGTGCCATCGTGCAATACAAAAAGGCTTCCCGACTTTTCTACCGGCCCGCTTTTTACAGTTACTGAACTGCTGAATATTATCGCCTGGCGGTGCCCGTTGAAATAATTGAGCTGCATACCTGCAATAAAAATTGTTAAAACACCCAGGAAGAACAATGTAACCGAAATATAAAAGGAGGCTTTTTTTATGGAAACTGAACCTGCGAAAAAATAAACAACCAAAACACCCGAGCCAACCAAGACGAGAAATATACTTAGCGTGGCTAATGTGCCTATTGAAAAGCTTAAAATAAAGGCCTTCCACCAGTTAGAAAGGAAAAACTCAGGCGCTTCGTCTGTTTTATCGGTGGTTTTTAAATTTGCAAAGCGGATGTTAAAGTTAATATCATCATCGCCCGGTGAAAGCTTATGCGCCTTTTCATAATACAGCAAAGCAGAGGGAATATCATCAACCTTATAACTGGCATTGCCCATATTAAAATAAACAGCTGCCGATTGGTAACCATCATCCAGTACCTGCTGATAAGCATTCAAAGCGTAGTTATATTGGGCTTTTGCATAATAAGCGTTCCCATTTGCGAAAAGGGCCTGCTCATTGTTGCCAAATGATAACATCGGTAACACAAGCCCGACAAACAATAATAACGTTTGCTTTATCCTGTTAAATTTCATTTTCAATGTCATTAATAATACCTTTTGCCTTTTCAAATACTTCCCGTGTTGAAATATGCGTTACCGGCGCATAACGTGCCATTTCGCAAATATCGAGGGTATCCAGCAACCGCCTGATCAACTGTTCCTTCACCAGCCTGTTTTTTAACGTATAAGCGATAGTTTCCCTGTCCAGGTTTGAATATGGAATATTGAGTTTATCGCTTAAATAGCCGTACAAACCTTTAAACACATCCTCGTAAAATGCTTTTGTGTGGTTAGCAAGCAACTGCTTTTGTGCGCTGGCCAAGTGTTTGGCAGCCACTTTACCGGCCCGCCGGCTTTTTACCTTAACAATGTCGCTGTTATTTTTGATAGCCCAATTACGGTAACTATATGCCCCATAACACAAAACCGGTCCAATTAAAAGCAGCAGGTAGTACCCGGGCGAACCGAAAAGCATATCACCCTGTTTATTCAGGGTAACATCGCCGGTTTTAATATACCTGATATCCTTACCGAGCATTTTAATGTCCTGTTTATCTGCATCAGAAAAAGCTGTGACATTACTGACATTTGCACCCTTATCCACGTTAATTATAAATGATTTTGTTGCGAGGCTTACGTACCGGTTTGCAGCCGGGTTAAAATACGAGAACTTAAGCGGGTCGATGCCATAATCACCCTGGTGCCTGGGGATAAGCAAGTAGTTATAATACCTGCTGCCAGCAACACCATTTTCACTGTCTGTAACACTATCAGTTATTTTTGGATCATACTTTTCAAAATCAGCAGGGAAATTTATGTTCAGCGCTTTTAATAGTTTGATATTCCCCGAGCCTGTAATTTTAACTTTATAATTTAATGCCTCATTGGCTTTAAGCGTGGTTTTATCAATTGATGCTTCTATTTTAAAATTGCCAACGGCCCCGGTAAAGCTGGCGGGTTTGCCTACCTCAGGCAGTGGTTTTACATGGATAACCACCGGTGCGCTTTTAACTTTCACCTTCTCCTCCTTATACGAACCAAAAAACTGGTCCATAATATCCCGGGAAGGCGCCTGTACCTTTACAACGAAAGTCATCCCAATAGGATCAATAATAAGGTTGCCTGCATGTTCGGGGAATAGAATAGTTTGTTTAATATCCGCAACATTATACTTTATACCTTTATATGTTTCAACGCGCCATTGCACCCGCTGCTGCAAACTTTTAATATCTTCATTCCAAAAACCATTCAGGTCTGGTAAATTATCTAACTGGCTTTGTTCTATATCAACCCTTGTATATAACCTGTAATTTAAAGTGATATGTTCGCCCTGGTAAACGTTGGTTTTGTCAACTGCGGCTATCATAAACAGGGATTTAGAAAGATCGGAAGGATTGCCCTGGGTAATACTGTTGTCAGGTCCGTTTTGTGACTGGTTATTTTGCGGGACGGGACTGCCTTTTACTACTTTTATTTTTACAGGGGCGGTACTCATCCTGCGGCCATTAATTACGGCGGTAGCGGGGCCAATAGTAAATTCGCCTTCTTTTACCGGCATCAGGATGTAACTGAGGGATGTACTCACTGTAGTATTCCCGTTTATCGAGGTCATGCTGGTGGATTCATTAGGGCCTGATAAAACCTGGAAACCGCTAAAGTTGGGCGGGGTAAACCCGTCGGCATTGCCATTTACCGAAAAATCAATTTGAAATTGTTCCCCCGTGCCAACCTCGTTTTTATTTACCGATGCGGTAAATTTTACATCCTGGGCAAATATAACGCCTGCCCAAAAAAGCAACAGCGTTAATATGTAATACTTACGGTTCATTTATTTTTTAAAGCGTATCAATAATTATCTGAAATGATAAGGTTGGCTAAGGCTAAAACACCGTCCCCTGCAGCAAAAAGAAAACGCCTACGGCGGCAAAGCCCATGCTGGCCACCCATAAAGCCTTTCGTTTTGTTATAACGGAGATAGCCCCTATAGCAATAGCTATCTGGAACAAGGTTACCCCCCTGGCCAATATTTTATGCCTGGCAACATGTTCAGCCGATTCCATTTGAAGCGCTTTTGCCTCAGCCATAATTTTAACCTGTTCTTTTTTATTCGCGTTTACCTTTGCTGTGTCCTTTGCGGCGGGGTTTTTGCCCATGGCTGTCAGCAAGTTATTTGATGCTGCCAAAACATCGGTTTTTATACCTTTTGCCTGGTAAAACGCCCATTGATCTGAAGAACGTATTTGCGCCAGCATTGCTTCATCGGCATGGTCGCCTGCTAAAAGGCCGGTAATAGCCGCCAATACAGCTACAATTGCTGTTGTAAGCGCTACGTACAGCACCCATTTTTCTTTACCTTCTGCAAGTATATGATGGGCGTGTTCATTACTTTGTTCGTGGATATTTTCTGAAAAATCTTCTATCTCGGGCATATTGATTTTTATTTAATTTAAGAAGTATGCAAAATTACAGTTTTATCTGTAAGTACATTAAAAATAGCGATGCAGCGCCATTTTAAGGCGCAGGTTATTGCAATAAATCCGGGTTGGCCCCTGCCGGGTCTTTATAATTTTTTATAAATTCAGCTACTTCGGCAGCTTCTTCAAATGTAAGTTCGCCAATACCATTGTAACCCCACAAGTTCATATCCTCATCAAAAGTTATATCACCCATGCCTACAACGCCATCGCTTAGTTTGTAAACGCCTGTAGCGTAATAATCACCGGTTGGTAGCAGTGTGTTACCTGGCGTAATGGTTAGATGGCGGGGGCCATCGGTAGTATTAATATCATAACTTACTTGATTTACCATAGCTATATATCCTTTATCATTTCTACAAAAATATATAATTTTATTTGTGTTGCTGAGGGATATACAATTAACAAAAACTTTTTCCAAACCTTTATTCCGGCATAAATTCTGCAACAATTATAATAAGTTTGCACGAACTAACAATATGAAATTAACTATACACGGGGCGGCCCGGCAGGTTACCGGCAGCATGCATTTGCTGGAGGTTGGCCAATATAAAATATTAGTGGATTGCGGGTTGGATTACGAGAAAGAACGTAATGTCCAGTCGAACGAAAATTTCCCTTTTGACCCGGCGGGAATAGACGTGGTGATACTAACCCATGCACATATTGACCATTCGGGGAACTTGCCTACACTGGTCCGTTTAGGGTTTGAAGGGCAGATATTATGTACGCCCCCTACAGCGGACCTGAGTGAATTATTATTGCTGGATTCGGTCAGCATATTTATGCACAAGGCACATAACGGACGTAAAAACCGTAAAGGAAAGTTTAACACAGGTGCCCAGCCGTTATACCTGCATAAGCATGTTATGGATACGGTTGAGCGCTTTGTGACCATTGGTTTTAATAGGCCGTTCCGCGTAAACGGCGATATAGAACTTACATTTATCCCCGTAGGGCATTTATTGGGCGCGGCGGCTGCGGTATTAAAAATAAATGAGGATGGTATTGAAAAATCCATTGCTTTTACAGGTGATTTAGGACGTAAAAACTACCCTGTGCTTGATGACCCGCAGGCATTGCCGCCCGTTGATTACCTGGTATGCGAATCAACATACGGTGGCCGGTATCATACCAACGACAAAACAGTTGAGCAAACGCTTATTGAAACCATTGAAAAGACTTGTATAAATGAACAAGGCAGGCTTATTATACCGGCGTTCAGCATCGGGCGGACACAGTCACTGGTATATTCCCTTAATAAAATATTCAGCAGCGGTTTATTGCCTGCTGTAAAGGTATTTGTTGACAGCCCCCTGGCATCACGCTCCACTGAAGTATTCCGTAAATACCATTACCTGGTGAACCAGGAAGCGCAGGAATTTTATAACAGGCAGGGCGATGAGTTTGAATTTGACAACCTTACATACGTTGAAAACATGAAAGACAGCCGGCAGGTATCCAATTATTTTGAGCCCTGTATTATTATTTCATCTGCCGGGATGCTGGATGGCGGGCGCATACAGGACCACCTGTTCCATAATATTCAAAACTATTACTGTACCATTTTATTTATTGGTTATTGCGCCAAAGGCACTTTAGGCCACCGTTTATTAAGGGGCGATCCGATTGTCCATATCAAAGACCGCGACCTGTATGTTTACGCCACCATTAAGCAAACCGATGTACTAAGCGCCCACGGCGACCATGCCGACCTGGTAAATACGGTAAGGGAACTGGACAAAGCAAAGCTCAAAAACGTTTTCCTGGTACATGGCGAAACGGAAAGTATGCAGGCATTGGCGGATGCACTGGAAGATGAGGGGTATAAGGTTACAATACCGGAAAAAGGGATTCAAAACGAATTACAATGATAGTAACGAATTACACGAATAAAAAGTTATTCAATTCGTGTAATTCGGAGTAATTCGTGAAAATTTGTGTCTGTTTATTTCTTAAAGTGCCCGATAATCAAATTCGCCAGCTCCAGCCCTATTCTTTCCTGGGCTTCGTTGGTTGATGCGCCGATATGCGGCGTTAATGAAATTTTGGGG
>DATCES010000473.1:0-6567 GCA_036509935.1 Mucilaginibacter sp. | reverse complement strand
AAAAAAACGGGCAGGATTAATAGGGTACGGACTTGAAGTGGTTGAAAATGTGCCGATCGAAATTGCCCCGAACCCGCATAACGAGGCGTACCTGAGAACAAAAAGGGATAAAATGGACCATGCCGTAATGCGCGATCACTGATTCTCTTCGTCTGATTTAGAAATTATTGCGCCCAACGAGGGTATCGGAGCTGGATTGACAGGCGCTTTTTTCTCCGGCTTTTTGAACAGGTTTCTTAAAAACTCACCAAAAGTATCAAAGTCGCGCTGGTACACCAACCCTATTCCGTTTACATATTCCACGCCTAACTGGTTGTAGTTTAATGTAGTGCTGTTTAACACACGGTACGCGTACCTGGCGCTAAGGTTGCCATTTTTCTGGATGAGGTATTGGGCATCAAAATCGTAGGTAAGCTGGTTGAAATTTGAATTAAAAAGGCTGCCATTATTTTGAAACAGATCGCTTGTCCCCGAAGTTGTGTTAAACAAACTGCCGTTAAACACCAAGCGGTCTTTAACACGGTATGACGCGCTGAAATCGTTAAATGAGCGCACATTTAAGTCAAAGCCTTTTATGTTTGACTGTGAAATAAAACTGTTAAGCTTATTAAAAGCAAATTCGCTTACTGCCTCGCCCGCAGTACCCAAAACCTGGTTTGTTAAATTATTATTTGCACCATTTGAAAACTGGCGCCTTACTATAATACTTAAAGCCTGCTGGCTGCGGTTGTTGTTGTCTGAAAGATAATTGGCCAAATCGTCTTTTATCGAGGGGTCCAGGGGGAAATTAAAATCAAAATCTATAGTTGGTTGTAATAAAGATTTGGTCAATATTAATTCAGCCTGCACCAATTCAAGCGATTTGCCTTTTGGCGATTGCGAACCTGCGGCCTGGTAAAGCGGCGAAATATCTGTCCGTACTTCGTAAATGGCCTTCAGGTTAATTGTAGCATTTGACGGGTTGCCGGTCCATCGTATGGTACCGCCCTGGTTTACTGCAAAGTTTTTGCTGATAAAGTTTTTTGCGGTAAACTCAAATTTGCCCGAGGTAATTAAAAAGTCGCCAAACATCTCAAAATCGCCCAGGCTGTTTATATTCAGCTTTAACCCGTTTGCTTGTCCGCTGCCTTCCAGCACCCCATAGTCGGTAGTGATTTTTACAATAGCCTTTTCATCAACTGTCAGGTCGAAATTCAGGGTAACCCCGTTAAAAGCGCTGGTTGTTCGTGCAGCCGCCTTTGTTGTATCGGTGTGACTAACGAACTTTATAAAATCATTGTCCGGCACAGTTGTCGAACTATTAAGCGGGATGTTAAATATAGTACCCGCCCCGGTCCGGGCCTTAATATCAATATTCATATTATCAACCGGTCCGTTAAAACTAAACCTCCCGCTTGCGAATGCCTTACCATAATAAACATGATTATCTTTAAATGTGGTGTTTAGCGCCATCAGGTTTTTAGCCGTAAGCACGGCTTCAATATCAGGGTCGGCCAGGTCGTTCAAATCAACCTTCCCGGTAATATAACCAACCCCATTGTTAACATCTTTAAGCACCATGTTATTCAAGTTGATCACACTATTGGTAACATTAAGCGTATCAGTAATTGTATAGGCGGTTTTTAAATAATTCACGGTTACGCCGGTATTTTCCAGTATGATGCCGCCATTTAATTGGGGCTTTGACGGTGCCCCGGAAAGCTTTAAGTTGGTTGAAACCGTGCCTGTTATGTTCGAAACCAGGTTTTTTATAAAAGGCTCAAAAATAATAGCCTCTGTTTGGTTCATTTTAACGGCAAAATCCAGGTTGTCCTGCACGCCTTTTCCAATCTGGTATATCCCCGTAATATTCACTGTTTCCAAACCGTGGTTAATTACATTCACTTTTACGTTGGCCTGTTTTCGGTCGGTACCCAGGTCCGATTGAATTTTTACATTGCCCACCAATGTTTTATTCATCATTAACGAGTCGATGCCTAAACTTGCATCAATACCCGGCGATTTAATAAGGGAAGTGATATTAACATCGCCGTTAAGCAAACCTTTTAATTTTATACCTGCGGTACGTGTAACCTGGTTTAAAGTGGCCATGCTGAATGTTTCAAATGTTAGTTTCAGTTTGTCTGCCGGGTTATCTGAAATAAAACCATCTATCTTCACCTTTTGCCGTCCGTTGGATAATTCAAAGCCGGATATTTCTGTTTTTCCATCAAGCAGTTTTATTCTTGCTTTCTCCTGTATACGCCAATCCTGGCGTTCCAGCATTACATCCGAGGGGAGCAGTTGCAGTTCGGCGGTCGTATTATTCCGTCCGAAATCAACCAATCCATACAGGTCGAGTTGGTTTACCGCATTTTTATCCGCCAGTTTAATGTTGAAATTCAAACTGTCGTTCTTTAAAACGTTAATTAGTGTAATGTTTTTAATAAACAAACTGTCGGTGATGTCAATTTTGCTTAACGATAGGTTTAATGCCAGGTTGTCATTGGTTGTGCTTTCATCAATAATAAAATCGTGAAAAACTATTTTGCCCAGTTGTATGGTTTTGATATAAGCATTAAGATCAGCAGTTTTATCCGCGGAGTTAAATTTTCCGATAAATGTCCCATTTTCAGGTATTTTAAGATCGGGCATAAAAATGGCAATCAGCGGGTTGGGGTTTTTGAGCGTTAAATTAAATGCGAAATCCTGTGGTTTAGGTTCGGTAATTGTTGTTTTTAGTGATGGGATATACTTTTTTAAGATAGTTTTAAAATAGGACGGCAGTGTCGGCAGGTCAAAATTGCCTTTAATATCCCCATCGGCAATGTCAGATTTAAGCGTGATGTCCCTTAAATTACCCATGCCGTTTGCCGATAAAGTAACTGAATCAACAGCATAATTATTTCTGGGGTCAACAACCCTCGTGTGTATTAATGACACCTTTCCAAGCAGGTTGTTTAAGTTATTCCCAGAGAAATTGGTTGTCATCTGTGTAGTAAATGTAATGGTATCGCCCAGCAATTTTAAGTTATGCAGTTGCGCGTTGTTAATGTTTGCCGTAAAATTATAAACAGGTAGCGCCGGGTTTAAATTTACGCTCCCGTTTGCATCAAGCTTAATGTTTTTATCGTCAATGGTTATCTTGGCGCTAGCCGTATTTTTAATAAACGTACCGTTCACAGTGAGGTTTTGATATGTGTAGCCATTAAAATCAAAGGCGCTGATACGGGCATCCAGGTTCCCGCTTAACTTTTTAAGGTCATCGCCGCTGCCTTTAATATTAGCGGTTAAGGTGGTACGCCCCAGCGTTCCTTCATCCAGCAAACTGCCAATATCAAAAGCATAAGTAGCCAGTTTGCCGCTATACGATGGCATGCCGGTTTTACCAATTTTTAAATTAATGTCCGGATCAAAGCGGCCCAGCCTGGTTTTAAATATGCCCTGGGCCACAAAATTATTGTGCATGCCTGTAAAGCGCCCTGTGAAGTTTATATTCCCGAATTTTGCAATAACAGCGGGCACCTCCCCGTTATGTTTGCCGGTAAAATTACTGTACAGGTAATCAAGGTCGGCTTTGTTGGTAGCTATCCCCTCAAAATTCAGTTCAAGGAAGGTATTATTCCAGTCGGGCAGTCCCTTAAAATTGAAATCACCTTTGATATAAGTGGCTTTTCCGCCGGTAACCAGCAGGTCTGTTGCCCTCAGGTTATTTACAAAGCCCCTGATGCGGCCGTTTAAACCCAGGTCAAACTTCACATGCCCCAAACCACTGGTAAAATAGGATATATCACTAGAGGAAATCTGCGATGATTTAAAGTCGCCGTCCATATAAACTTTCTTTTCGATATGATCAAAATCATCAAAGGACTTAAACTTCATCCTGAAATAGTTTTTAAGGCTCGAGTGGTTGGTTACTACAAGCAGGTTTTGCGCCAGTATCTGGTTAGTATCAACGGTTGCCGAAGCGTTGAATTTTTTCAGGTAAAAGCCGCTCTTTTCGCGAAGGGTAAGGTTACTGATGTTTCCTTTAAACACATGGTGTACCAGGTTCATGTTTTTTATAACTGCGCTGAAGTTTTTTACGTCAAGGTCATTAAAGTTAACCCCTTTAATAAAGGTATCCACCAGTTTGTTTTTATACCTGAAATGGAAATTATTGAAGGCTATTTTTTCAAAATCAACTTTCCAGGGTTTACTGATGGTTTTTGTGGTGTCGGTGGATTTAAAAAAATCAATAATAAACTGCACGTTCGAGCTATTGTCTTTTTGCCTTTTCAGGTAAACCGAACCATTATCCAGTTGTATCAGCTTAAAATCAATACCACGTTTTTTAATACTGCTGAAAAGCGAAAAGCCGTTAAGCTCAACCGTTAGTTTTGGGGCGCTTAATACGGTGTCTTTTTGTCTATCCAGTACACACAAACTATCAAGCACAACCGACGAGAAAGGCACGATGTAAAGACCTTTTATATCAACTTTTGTTTGCAGTTTACCCGATAAATAGGCCGCTGCTTTTTTTGCCGCCCAGGTTTGCACCGCCTTATATTGGAAAAGCAATAACAGTATGCTAATTACCAGCAGGATAACCAATACTATACTTAGCGCTATTTTGAGTAGTTTTTTAATAACTTCGCAATTTAATTAGTGAATTAGTGATTTAGTGAATTTATGAAGTACCCATCATTGAATGATTTAACAGCGCAAGCACAATATGGTTTAAATAACATAATAATAAATTAAATTCTTTAAAAACTAACTTCCTGACGCACTAATTCATTAACTCACCAACTCAGTAATTTTGAGCATTATTTTAGGAATCGAATCTTCGTGCGATGAAACCTCGGCAGCTGTATGCGTTGATGGTGTGATTTTAAGCAATGTTATTGCCAATCAAACCATCCACGAAGCTTACGGGGGCGTTGTGCCCGAGCTTGCCTCGAGGGTACATCAGCAAAATATTGTTCCGACCGTACAAAAAGCATTATCTGACGCAAAAGTAAGCAAAAATGATGTTGATGCAGTAGCTTTTACACGCGGCCCCGGACTTTTAGGGTCGCTGCTTGTAGGCGTTTCATTTGCCAAGGCTTTTGCGCTGGCAAAAAGCATACCGCTTATTGATATAAACCATGTACAGGCACACGTGCTGGCACATTTTATTGGCGATAACAAGCCCTCGTTCCCTTTTTTATGTTTAACGGTTTCGGGCGGGCATACCCAGATAGTTTTGGTAAAAGACTATTTTGATATGGAAGTGATTGGCCAAACCCTTGATGATGCCGCCGGCGAGGCAATGGACAAAACCAGTAAAATTTTAGGCTTGCCCTATCCCGGCGGCCCCCTGATTGATAAATACGCCCGTTTGGGGAACCCCGCCGCTTATAAATTCCCAGAACCGCAGATAACTGGGCTGGATTTTAGTTTCAGCGGTTTAAAAACAGCCATACTGTATTTTATCAGGGATAATGTGGCTATAAACCCTGATTTTGTGCAGCAAAATTTAAACGATATTTGCGCATCGGTTGAAACGCGGATAGTAACCATTTTGCTGAATAAACTGAATAAAGCGGCACAGGCATACAATATAAAAGATATTGCTTTGGCTGGCGGGGTATCGGCCAATACCGGTTTACGCCAGGGTTTGCAGGCTTTAGGCGAAAAGAACGACTGGCGCTGCTTTATCCCCAAACCGGAATACTGTACCGATAACGCGGCGATGATAGCCATTGCCGGCTATTATAAATTTTTAAAAGGGGATTTTGCAGGGCAGGAGGTAGCGCCGCTGGCGCGAATGCCTTTTTAGTTCATAGTTCATGGAAGCTGCAATCTACTATGAACCATTACTTTTGAACAAACTTCGGCTATGAACCATGAACTATTAACAATGAACAAAACAACATGAACATACCATCACTCATCTTCTGGGCGATTTTTGTACTTCCGCTGGTCGCATTTTTAATATGGTTGATGCGCCAGGATAAACGCAAAGGCAAAACCGGCCTTATTGTATTGGCAATAATGGTTATTGGCGGCATAATTTATATGTACTGGAAAACTAAGGGGCAATAACGCGGGATTTTAGGATTTTTTTGATTGGCAGGAAAATTTTGCAATCACGAAAAGCGTCGTTTCAAGCGAACACTTAAACTTATCGAAATTTAAGTGCCCGTACTAAATTTTCAAGCAACTTTTAAACTACCACTACTCCCCAACCATAAACACCGCATTGCTGAACAGCAGCTTCCCGTTCTCCCAAAAGCTTCTGAATATCGGGTCGTCAACCATGTAAACTACGGTGCCGCGGCCCAGGGGCTGTACGCCCAGCAGCATGCCGTCTTTAATTTTTTCTTTGCTTTTTTGGCCAACAAAACCCGACACATAGCCATCCTTTTTAACGGTGCCAACGTTCCAGCCGTTATCGCCTAAATAATCATAAATATCATCGCTTAATTTAAGCGAATAATAGTATGCCGGCAAGCCAAAGCCAAGCGGGTGGGTATTATCAAGGGTTATTTTATAAATAGCGCCTGGTACGCTTGCCCGTATGGTATCCTTCTCGCGGTTACTATACAATTTAATTATAATGGG
>DATCES010000472.1:0-12038 GCA_036509935.1 Mucilaginibacter sp. | reverse complement strand
CAAGGGCATTTATTAACCTTAATAAACTGCAAAAGTCTGAATTTGTTAATAATGAAATTATTGGCAAGCTGGATTATAAAGCTGCTTATGTTCCCTTGCGCGATTCGAAATACGAGACGATAGCTTATTTGCAATTGCCTTATTTTTCTAACGAAGCGGATTATAAAGAACGTATTGGCTCATTGCTAAATATTATGATCAATGTTTATGCGGTAGTTTTTATTGCTATCGGATTGTTTGCCGTATTTATTGCCAGGCAAATAACATCGCCATTAAATTTTATTCAGTATAGTTTGAGTAAAACAATGTATGGTGAAAAAAATGAACCTATAATCTGGAACCGTAATGATGAAATTGGCGCGCTGGTAAAAGAATATAATAAGATGATATCGGCCCTGGAGGTTAGCGCCCAGAAACTGGCGCAATCAGAGAGGGAAAGCGCATGGCGCGAAATGGCAAAGCAGGTTGCCCACGAAATTAAAAACCCCTTAACGCCTTTAAAGCTTGGTTTGCAGTTACTGGATAAATCATGGAAAGATAAAGACCCTAAATTTGATCAGAAATTTGAGAAATTCAGCGAATCATTTGTTGAGCAAATTGAAAGCCTTTCATCCATAGCGTCTGAATTTTCGGCCTTCGCAAAAATGCCCGAAACCAGGCTTGAACAATTAAATATTTTTGAGGTATTAACACAGGCGGTCACCATTTTTAAAGAAATGGATAATATTGAAATTTTATACCGGGTGCCTGGGGATCCTTTTTTCATAAATGCCGACCGCGACCAGCTATTAAGGTGTTTTAACAATTTATTAAAAAATGCTATCGAGGCAACCCCACCGAACATATTGGGGATAATTGAGATAAATTACCTGGTTACCGGCAAAAGTATTTTACTGACTATAAAGGATAATGGCGAAGGCATACACGAAAGTTTGCGCGAAAAAATATTTGAACCCAATTTTACCACTAAAACATCCGGAACCGGACTTGGACTGGCCTTTGTAAAAAACTCCATTGAAAACGCGGGGGGAAAAGTTTGGTTTGAAACAATAGTAGGCGGCGGTACTACTTTTTACTTTAGTTTGCCTGCTGCATAAGCCCCCACTCCATAGGAGTCCTTTGGACTAAATCTCCCCCGCCAGCTGGCGGGGAGACTTTTTTTATTTTCGATGTATTTTTTATATATGGTAACTGCGTAAAAAAGTCTCCCGGCAATTTAGCTGAGAGACTTTTTAATTCTTCTGAATTGCCCCTTGCAAGTCAAAGTCTCCCCTACCGGTCCGAAGGACTCCTTTGTGAGGGGAGATTTAAAGGGGGCTGCCTTATTTCAATGTAAATCCCGATTTTCCCATCGTATAACCATCTGCATAAAGCAAAACGGTATAATCGCCTTTTTGGAACGCAACCTGATTTACCCAATCAATGGTGTAACTGCTCCCGTCATTTTTAAAATCAATGGAGGTTTTGTAAGTGAATTGCAGGTTTTGCCCGTCAGCATTAAACGGCCCCGAATCGTTGGCGGTAATCAGGTTGCCGGTAGGGTCAATAATCCGCACATAAATATCGTGCATTCCTTTTTCTGCAATATCATTACTTGCCACGGTAAAATTGATCTTGATCTTTTTTGCAGGCGCTGCCCGTTTCACATCAACTTCCTTACCACTGCCTTTAATTTTATAAGCGACAATATTGGCTGCAGCCAATTTTATTGCAGAACCTACTTTAACTTTTGCCCCGAGGTCCTGGTTTTGTTTTGAAAGGGTCGAATCTTTTTGGTTTGCTGTTTTCAGGGTAGTTTTTAAAGTGTCCCGTTCTGTGGACAGCGCCATATTTTGCTTTTTTAACTCATCAATATCGGCATTATATTTAGTTACAAAATACCTTAATTGCTTAACGTCTTCCTGCGCCTTTGCAAGTTCGGCTGCGGTAAGCTTGCCTTTTGCAAGTTCGCCCCTTAAAGTTTTGATCTGCACTTTAAGCGAATCATTTTTTGCCAGCATCGCTGCCGACAATTTAGTTTTGCCTGCGTTCACCTGTTCAATCTGCGCCTCCAGGCTATCCAATTCAGTTTGAAGCCTGGTTTTTTCATCGTTCTGAGTTACAATCCTTATATCAGATTTGTTTTTTTGCAAATACAAGTAAACATCGGTGGCAAGCAAAGCCAATACTACAACTATGAGGAAGTAAATGACATTTGAGTTTTTTTTAGGTGTTTGCCCTGTTTGGTTTTCCATAGCTTTAATTTTTAAATTTTATTATTGGCTTACCCATATTAATAAATTATCAATCGGTTAAAAGTAATCACAATATGGTTAAAACACAAAATACCTGCAATTATTATGCCTGATACTAAAACTGCTAAGCTATGAGTTTATATCTTTGCAGCTTCTAATAAAATTTATTTAATGTACATCTGCCGGCAATTACTCTTCTCTTTTTTTTTACTATCTATCTTTATAAAAACACAGGCGCAGCCTGATAAGGCCCCCGATCAGAATAAATTAGGCCCTAAACGCGAATTCAGGGGTGCATGGATTGCTACAGTGGAAAATATTGACTGGCCAAGCAAATCAGGGCTAACTACCGCCCAGCAAAAAAATGAATTAACCGCCTTGCTTGATTTTTTACAGCAAAACGGCATTAATGCTGTAATGCTGCAGATAAGGCCTGCTGCGGATGCCTTTTTTGCGAAAAGCATCGAGCCCTGGTCCAAATGGCTAACAGGTAAGCAGGGCCAGGCACCTGATCCTTTATATGATCCGCTGGAATTTGCAATAACCGAAGCACATAAACGGGGCATGGAGTTGCATGCATGGTTTAACCCTTACCGGGCAACAAATGACGGTAAATTTTCTGCCCTCAGCCCTGCACATATTACCAGGCTTAAACCTGAATGGTTTTTTATTTATGGGGGAATAAAATTGTTTAACCCCGGCATCCCCGAAGTAAGGGATTACATTGTTAAGGTTTTTTTAGATGTGGTTGATAATTATGATATTGACGGCGTGCACATGGATGATTATTTTTATCCTTGGCCTATTGCCGGGCAAAAAATAAACGACGGGGAAACTTTTAACCAATACGGCGCAGACTTTGATAACATAAAAGACTGGAGGCGTAACAATGTTGACCTGATGGTAAAAGTGTTGAGCGACAGTATTCACAAACATAAACCACGTGTTAAGTTTGGCATCAGCCCGTTTGGCGTTTGGGCAAATAAGAATCAAAATCCGGAAGGCTCGGCTACAAATGGTGGGTCTTCCTACTATGAAATTTATTGCGACTCGCGCAAATGGATGAAAGAAGGATGGCTGGATTATATTAATCCGCAACTATACTGGCCGGTTAACGATCATAATAACCCGTTTGATACGTTAATGACATGGTGGAGCGATAATACCTATAACCGGCATTTATACATTGGGCAAGCGCCTTACCGTATTTTGGAACGGCGGACAAGCGGCTACAAAAACCCGACTGAAATACCTAATGAGATTAAATACCTGCGCAATAATAGACGTGTACAAGGCAGTGTATTTTTTAGCACCAAATCGCTTTTGCGCGATCCGCTCGGTGTTACCGACTCGCTGCGGGAAAATTACTACAAATATCCGGCTTTACCACCGCCTATGTTGTGGTTAGATTCGATACCGCCAAACCCGCCAATTAATTTTACAGCCACAGTGGTGAATAACAATGTAGCGCTAAAATGGGCGGCACCGTTGCCGGCAAAAGATAAAGAGCCGGTTTACGGCTACGTGATCTACCGCTTTGACGGTAATGAGAAGGTAAATATCGAAGACCCCAAATACATACTGCATATACAATACAACGACAGTACCTTTTACAGCGATGAGACTGTGAAAAAAGGGAATACTTATTTGTATGTTGTTACCGCATTGGACCGGTTGAAGAACGAAAGCGACCCATCGCCAACTATAGCGGCGATACTGCATTAGGCGATTTAGCCGTAACAAACTATAAATTAATCAAACCCCTGTTGTTAAGGCGGCGAAGATAAATGTCAATTTCCCGGTCGCCCATGCCGTATATTTTTTCTGTCCCGCAAAATTTCAGGTAGATACCATGCCTGGTTTTAAACAAAAAATCCCGGCATACCCGGGATTTGTGGCTCAGAAATGCAATATATCAGTGAACAGGTGCACCAATAGCAGTACTGGTAAATTTGTTATCAAGGCCGATGTAATCAGTCAGTATCTGCCCGGCTTCGACCTTTAAAAAGTCCAGGTCTTCATTTCTTGGCTTTGGCTGCCCCTTTTTCAAGGCAGGCAGGCCCATGGCTAACCTTCGCAAATTATCATCATCAAATGATTTCTTTTCATCCGCATCGCGCTGTTTTTTTAATTGCTGCTCATTTAAAACAAGGCTCTTTTCGGCATCGTGCTTTTTAAAATCAGCAATATCTTCCTGTAGGTATTTATAGCTTGCACTGTTTTCCATGCGTTGGTCATGTAATTTCTTTAACAAAGGTATAACCGGTCTAAAATCACCAACTTTAGTATAATCGGTTTTAGCGATGACATCAAAAGGCATTGCCGATGGTTCGGTATCTTCACCAAATTTATCCATAGGGATTACCGAAGGGAACTTGATATCAGGCATAACGCCTTTATGTTGCGTTGAGTTGCCGGTGATGCGGTAAAACTTGGCAATGGTTAAATTTAACTGCCCAAAAACGCCCTGGCTGCCTGTTGATACAGGTTTGCTGCCTTTGCCAACCAACGATGCTATGCGCTCACGCAGGGAAGCAGGGATCACTTTATCCAGGTCGATAGCGTTTTGCACCGAACCCTTTCCATAAGTTTGCGTTCCTATTATTAACCCGCGCCCGTAATCCTGTATTGCCCCCGAAAATATTTCAGTCGCCGAAGCGCTAAAGCGGTCAACCAACACCGCCAGCGGGCCCGAATAAGCGATTGACGGATCTTCGTCTTTATCCACTTCAACCTGGTTGTCCGAATTTCTAACCTGCACAACCGGCCCTGTTTTAATAAATAAACCCGTAAGCTCAATGGCCTCCATTAACGAACCGCCGCCATTTTCACGAAAGTCCATTAGTATTCCGTCAACATTTTCGTGTTTAAGCGAATCAATAATCAGTTTTACATCGTGTGTTGTACTTTTATAATTAGGATTGCCGGATTTATAATCGTTAAAGTCGATATAGAAAGCCGGAACAGAAATAATCCCAATTTTAACAGTTTTACCATTGTTGTTGAAAGTACGAATCTCTTTTTTGGCCGATTCATCTTTTAAAATAATCTTTTCGCGTACCATCTCCACCACTTTAGGTTTACTGGCGGCGCCGGACCCTTTAGGAAGTATCTGTAACCTTACGATGGTTCCTTTACTTCCCCTGATCAATGCTATTGCATTATCAATACGCCATCCAACAATATCCTGAAATTCCCCGTCCTTCCCCTGGGCTACGCCAACAATGCGGTCATCAATCCCTAATAGGTGGCTTTTATCGGCCGGACCGCCTGGAACAATAGACCTGATAGATATATATTCATTCTCTGTAAATAATCCGGCTCCGATACCCTCTAACTGCCGCGACATATCAATGTTAAAATTGGCTGCGTTAGCCGGGTCGAAATAACTGGTGTGCGGATCAATGGCCCCGGTAAAAGCATCCATAAATAGCTGGAAAACATCCTGGTTATTCAGCTTGTTGGCTTGCGACAATAAGTTTTCATATCGTTTTTTCAACGTTTCTTTATCCTTGGCCAGGTCGGGGTCGGCTAATTTTAAATTCAACAAATCGTATTTTACACGAAGCGACCATAAATTATCCATCTCAGTTTGTGCCGCTATCCAGGGCAGCTTGTCGCGGTCGAAAGGAAAAACTTCATTATTATCAAAATCAAATTTTTTATCCAGTTGGGCTATTGAATATTTTATGTGCTTAATATATTCTTCCTGGTAAACGTTGAATATATAAAATGCATCATTAAGGTTGCCGGCCTTTACATCATCGCTCAGTACAGTTTTGTACTTGCCGAAACCGGCTATATCCGAGGCCAGCAGATAATTATGGCTTTCATCCAGAGATTTTATATAACGATTATAAATTACCAATGACAGGGAATCATTGAGCGGTACCTTTTTATAATTATAAGTTGAAATAAGGCTGGCAACAGTTTTACAAACAATGCTTTGCTGCTCATCGGCCTGTATATCATTTGAGCCGGCAACTTTTATAGGTTTTGCCGGTGCGGCGTGACAAGCCAGCGCGGCAGCAAGCACCAGGGCTAAATACAATTTCTTAAACATATCTTTTACGGTCTTTAAATCGGGGTTCAAATAAAACATCAATACTCGTGCCTAATAATTTGCTAATGTAAATAAAAAGAGACAGCCATGCGCCGTCTCCTTTTTTATGAATAACAATTATACAATAATGTTTTATTTGTTTTATAAAACATTATTGTATTTTACGATATTGTTACAATAAATGGTTCATCGATGATTGGGTGGGGGTTGAACACTGAACAGTTACCTGGGAAAAGGCCAATGTAATAACCTTCCCTAACCCAATCAACCTTCAACTAATTCATTCGGCTTTGCTATTATTTTGAGGTGTTTCGTCATAGCGCCGTACAAGTTTCGAGGGTATCAGCTTGTTTTGCTTAATATAAAGCATTTGGTTTTCTATTCCCGACAGATATTCATTAAGGCCTTTTAAACAAGCCATGTTGTATGCTTCTGTAAGGTCTTCCAGCGCAAGGGAATAATCGCCAATATTTGTTTTAATCATTGCCAGGTCGGTCAGATTTTCGATGGTATGTTTATCATCGTTCTGCCGGCGCGAGATGTTATTGCTTTGTAACAAATACCATTTTGCCTCCGAAAACCTGTTTTGCAGCATATACAACCGCGCCAGATCGCTAAAATTGTAACTGGCCTCAGTATATATCCTGAAACGCATATTGTGCTGCGCTTCTTTCATTACAATATCTTCAGCGGCATCATAACTATAATCGCTGGGGCAGAAATACGGGGCTGAAAGTTTAGCGTGATCAGGCCCCTCAACATGTGGTAACCTTGCTACCGAATGATCGGTTGCCTGTTCAATTACCGCAGGACGAAAAGGCTGCGGCTTTTTTTTAAGTATCTGATCGATGCGGTACCATTGGGCATGGGCCGAAAAGCTTATCGCACCGAACATAATCAGGAGAATATATCTCATTTAATCTTTTTTCCCGGTATTTAAATTAATTATTGCGCGAAAGTACTAATATTGAGTTAAATATGGAAGCACGTTGATCACCCTCAAAAAAATATAAACACGGCATGGCAATAACATCTGAAAATAAATTAGGCTTATGGGGCAGCACATCCCTGGTGATTGGCAATATGATTGGCGCGGGCGTATTTCTGGTACCCGCCGCAATGGCTTCATTTGGCAGCGTGGGGCTGCTTGGCTGGGTATTTGCCGCCATCGGCACTTTTTTTATTGCAAGGGTATTCAGCAGCCTTAGTAAGATGGTTCCCGGCGTGGCGGGCGGTTTGTATGCCTATACCCGCCATGGTTTTGGCGATTTTGCGGCTTTTTTAGTAGGCTGGGGGTACTATATCTCCGTTATAACCGCAAACGCCGCAATAGCTATCTCATTCGTAGGTGCAATGAGTACATTTTTCCCGGTTTTGGCCACAAGTGCGGCAGCAGCTGTTTTAACCGGCTTAGGCGCTATCTGGCTGCTAACCTGGGTAAACACACGGGGTATCACCACATCAGGCAAAGTGCAGTTAATTACAACCATATTAAAATTGCTGCCGCTTGTTATTATCGCCGGTGGCGGCCTTTTCTTTATAAAGGCAGTCAACTTTCATCCGTTCAACAGCAGCGGGACATCCGTTTTTGAGGCCATTACCAGCGCAGCAGCTATTGCCATGTTTTCATTAATTGGTATTGAAAGCGCAACTATTCCCGCTGAAAGCGTTGAACACCCGGAAAAAACAGTTTCACGCGCCACGATGATCGGGCTGACAGTTACTGTGCTGGTGTACCTGTTGGGAAGCGTGAGCATAATGGGCATTATCCCTGCGGGCCGGCTGGCGCATTCGGCAACCCCTTATGCCGATGCTGCGGTAATAATGTTCGGCAGCGGCGCCCGCTATTGGGCAAGCGCAGGGGCGGCAATTGCCGCATTCGGTTGCCTTAACGGCTGGATTTTGATACAAGGGCAGGTTCCGTTTGCTATTGCGCAGGATAAGCTGTTCCCCGGTGTATTTGGCCGGTTAAATAAAATGGGGGCGCCTTATTTCGGCATCGTCATTTCCAGCATCGTTATATCCTTGTTTATGGTGATGAACTATACAAAGGGCCTGGTAGATCAGTTTAAATCCTTAGCGCTCCTGGCCACTATAACTACGCTTGTGCCATATCTTTTTTGTGCCGCAGCTTATATTATTATCCGTTTCAGTAAAAAACAACAATATAGCGGCGGATGGGTTGCAGCAATTTTTGTTGCAGTAATGGCCTTTGCCTATTCGCTGTGGGCAATTGCAGGCTCGGGGCAAAGCGCAGTTTATTACGGCTTTATGCTGTTACTGGCAGGGATACCTTTTTATGTTTGGGTGGTTTATAAGAAAAAGGTTGAATGATAACATCGAACGAATGTAAAATAATGAAATCCTGAAGATCATTATTATTTGTTATTTCATTTTTAATTCCGCCAAAACTTTTTGCAATAATAATTCGGCATCTTTCTTTTTAATTGTATCGAGTTCTCCTTTATCATAAATAGTCATCAGCAAGATATCGATGCTATCTTCTTTTTTAATTGTTAAATAGTACATAACTCTAAACCCTCCACTTTTTCCTTTCCCTTTGCTTTCGTCAGCTACTCTTATTTTATATAAATTTGAGCCATACGATTCACCCAAAAAAGGATTTTTTACGAGTTTAATACCCAGGTTATCAATATTGTTTTTTAAAGTCCGATACTTTTTTGCAAGTGGTTTTATTCTTCGCTCAAATTCGGCCGAGAATAAAACTTTATTCATCCCACAGCTTTGACAAAGGAGTCCCTTCCATTTCTCCCCGACTTATCAATATTGCTTCAGTAAGCCCCTGTTTTAAAGATGCCAATTGAGATCGCTTAATTGCTGCGGCCGAATTTGTTTCAACAACCTTACCCCCCTTTTGTCTTACAAAGGTTGATATTTCCTTCACTTCCTCATCCGGAATCTTAATGGTTAATGTGGTCATTTTTTGCGTTCTTATCAAAGGTTATATCAAATATACGAATTGTGAGTAAAATGAAATGGATAATTCGCCTAACTTTAACTAAATGAACTTAAATTCTTCATCCAAAAACCTCCACCACCCCATCGCACAAGGCCCAAACCATATAAGGATAGGTATCGGCATGGTAAATTTCACCTGTAGCAGATATACCAATAATACCGGCAAAACCATTAATTGATTTCAATTCGCTAAATGTTTTTTCAGTGGCTAATGCCAGTGGCAGCCCATCCGTTACACGGGTTACTATAGTTGAGGCAAGGGCGCCGCTCACAATATCTTCGCCAATGCCAGTGCAGGAAACGGCAGCAAAAGTATTGGCGTAATTGCCAGCGGTGGTTGCCGAATCGCTTACACGGCCCGGCATTTCAAAACCCTTGCCGCCTGTTGAGGTTGCAGCCGCCAGGTTGCCAAAAATATCAAGCGCCACACAGCCAACCGTGCCCAGCCTGATAGAACCGCTCAGCTTTTTATCATACTCTTTCCGGCGTTGGGGCGTTTCAGGGTTATAATAGGCAAAACCGTTTTCGCGTGCAAAATCTTTCGCGCCTTTGCCGCTCAAAACACGGTCGTCATGGCTTAAAAGTTTTTCGGCGATACGGATCGGATTTTTTACTTCTTCTACATTGATGACCCCCGAAAAACGCATGGTTTTGCCCTCCATCAGCGATGCGCTCAGCCTTATTTTGCCATCGCCCTGAATTTGCGATCCGGTACCGGCATTAAACAATTCGCTGTCTTCGAGCAGGCTTACAGCATAAACCGCTGTTTCAACAGCCGTATGCGTTTGCAGGTGCTTATAGCCAAGCTTTACTATCCCTGCAAGCGCCTCCTGTTTTGCTTTTTTTATTTCCTGGTTAGTTTGCGATTCGCTAAAAAAACCACCGTGAATTATTAGTTTCATGTTGTTTTAAAAAAGTCCGAAAGTCCGAAAGACCGAAAGACCGAAAGACGGAGCTGCAATCTTCATTTCAAAAACATTAGGGTTATGCATAAATGCCAATCACTTGTGTCACGTCAGTCTTTAGTAGTAACTGGTCCTGCTTTCGGGGTGTCCTTTTTTGCCGAAACGCCAGAATAACCTTTAAACTGCAGCTTCTTTCGGACTTTCGGACTTTCCGGACTTTCGGACTAATCTACAACACATCATTATCAGGCGCTTTAATAAATACACCGTCTTCAATCTTAACGGTTTTTTTTATATTTAATTGGTTTTCGGTCAAATCATATTTATCAAAAATCGACATCACGCTTACCCTCATGTTTTTAATAGAAACCGGCGAGCCCATTTCCACATCGTAAATATTGGTTTCGGCCATCTTTCTTCCATTAACCAGTATAGTTAGCCCGGAGCCTATTGCTTCCATCATCACCCCTTCGGTAATCAGCAAGCCCGCATCTTCGCCTAAGCCGATCCCCAGCATACCCGGATTACTGGCTACAGCATATAACAACCGGCCAATGCGGCCGCGCTGAACAAAATGGGTATCAATGATTACTGAATCAATAAAACCCAGCCCCGCAGTGATCTGCACCTCGCCTTTTATCGGCGCTTTATTGCTTTGCCCGCGATAGATCATATTAGTTGATGCCGCCGCTGCGCCCGCCGATGTGCCCGCAATAACAAAGCGTTCTTTTTGGTAACGGGCTTTTAATACCTGCAAAAATTCGGTCCCTCCAAAAATGGAGCTTAAACGCAACTGGTCGCCCCCGGTAAACATCACCACATCTGCCTCGCGGATACGGGCAATGTACGCTTCATTTTTTGCATCTTCCCGGCTGCGGATATCCAGCACACCTACCTGCGTAACATCCAAGTGCTTAAAAGCCCCCACATACTCCTCTCCTACAAGCTCTGGTATTTGCGATGCCGTTGTTATAACTTCCACAACCGATGCCTGTAGCTTTGCTGATTCGGTAACAATCCGCTTTAAAATACCCTGCTCAAAAAATTTAAGGTAATTGGGCTTAACAATATATTCCTGTGTGCCCAGGTTAGTGCCCATATCAACAGCGCCGCCTATAATTATCAGTTTACCTTTCGGGATGATCATGTTTTGTATTTTGGGATGATTATGTTGACCGGGTTATATTAAGTTGATTGGGTTATTCACCCATTCTCTTAATCAATTAGTCGCCCAATCAACTAACACAAACACAAATTAAAATAAAAACCAGCACATAGGCAGGCAATTATAAATAATAATGCCTTTTTTGACTCAAAAGTTTTATTACACTGTTAAGTTTTTTAGTTTTAGAAGAAATTACCCCTGTAAAATTTGCAAAGGCATAATGAAGATTGAAAATATACAAGTACTGCGCGGCCCCAATATATGGAGCGTAAACCGTAACAAATTAATACAACTACGTATTGACCTGCAGGAAATGGAGCAGCAGCCAACTAATACCATTGATGGTTTTTACGAAAGGCTGGAAAAATTAATCCCGGGCCTATATACCCACCGTTGTTCGCCGGGGGTTCCCGGCGGGTTTTTTCAGCGTGTGGTTGCCGGCACCTGGATGGGGCATGTAATTGAGCATATTGCGCTCGAGATACAGTCGCTTGCCGGCATGGATACCGGTTTTGGCCGTACCCGCGAAACAAAAACACCGGGCGTTTATAACGTGGTGTTTACTTACCTTGAAGAAAAGGTAGGCCTATATGCTGCCGAAGCATCGGTAAGGATAGCAGAGGCGTTGATAAGAGGCGAAGGTTACAACCTGGAACACGATATACAGCAAATGCGCGAGATCCGCGAAAATA
>DATCES010000471.1:0-3882 GCA_036509935.1 Mucilaginibacter sp. | reverse complement strand
AAGATACGCAGCATTTCGCCGCCGGTGTAACCAGCCCCTCCTATAATGCCTGCTAATATCTTTTTATTGTTTGTGTTCATTTTTTACTACTGATTATAATAATTAAAAACTCCCCCTTTAGGGGGCTGTGGGGCCTTGGCTATTAACCTTATGGTAAATCATCACCTGGTTGCCAAATATCTTCGAGAAACCCCTCACGTCATCACCCGTCCACGTGTTGTTCATCTCGCCATAGCTGCCAAATTTGTTCGACATCAGATCATGCGATGATTCAATGCCTGTAATTTGAAAGCGGTAAGGGTGCAATTGAACAAATACTTTCCCGGTTACATTTTGTTGGGTGTCGGTAAAAAATGCCTCGATGTTTCGCATAACCGGATCATGAAACTGACCTTCATGCAGCCAGTTACCATAAAAGGCGGATAACTGGTCTTTCCACGATAGCTGCCATTTGGTTAATACATGCTTCTCTAACGTATGATGGGCTTTAATGATGATCATCGGCGCGGCAGCTTCAAAGCCGACACGCCCTTTTATACCGATTATGGTGTCGCCAACATGAATATCCCTGCCAATGCCATACGGTTGGGCAATAGCCTGCAACGCCTGTATCGCTTTGGTTGGGTGATCAAATATTTCCCGGTCAATACCAATTAATTCACCCTTTTCAAAAACTAACTCCAGGCTCCGCGCCTCTGACTTACTAACCTGTGTAGGCCATGCTTCTTCGGGCAGGCCCAGGTTTGACGTCAATGTTTCCTTGCCACCTACCGATGTGCCCCAGATGCCCTTATTTATTGAATACTTGTTCTTTTCGAAATTCATTTCCACACCATGATTTTTCAGGTATTGAATTTCTTCTTCACGGCTAAGTTTTAAATCGCGGATGGGGGTGATGATATGCACATCCGGAACAAGTATGTTAAAGATCATATCAAAACGTACCTGGTCGTTACCGGCGCCGGTGCTCCCGTGTGCAACAAATTCAGCGCCGATCTCTTTGGCATAATTGGCAATCGCGGTTGCCTGACTAACCCGCTCGGCACTTACGGATAGGGGATAGGTGTTGTTTTTTAAAACATTGCCATAGATGAGATAGCGAACGCAGGTATTGTAAAAGTTTACCGTTTCGTCAACAACATGGTGCGAAGTAACGCCCATTTTATAGGCGCGTTCTTCAACGCCTTTAAGCTCTTCATCGCTAAACCCACCTGTGTTCACAATAACGGAATGCACCTCGTAACCTAAATCTTGGGTCAGGTAAATACAACAGAATGACGTGTCTAAACCGCCACTATACGCTAAAACTACTTTTTTCTTCATGAATGTATGTTTGGGTAGAGACGCAATGCATTGCGTCTCTACAATTATCCTTTATTTGACGTGATTCTGGCCCATTGTTTTTTTTATCGCGTTCTCAATGCGCTCCAGTAAGGTCGCTTTATGAGTGACCTTCTTTATTTTATCCTCGTATTCCTTAGCCTTTTCGGCAGGATCAAACAGCATTGCAGTGCACATGCAATTCTTTCGCCCCTTACTCATCAGTATATCATAGTTCACGCAGCTTTTACAACCAGCCCAGAAATCTTCGTCCTGGGTAAGTTCCGAATAAGTCACCGGATCATATCCAAGGTCTGAATTAATTTTCATTACGGCCAGGCCGGTGGTAAGGCCAAATATTTTTGCATCAGGATATTTTGCCCGGGAGAGTTTAAAAATGCGCTCTTTTATAGCTTTTGCCAGTCCTTCTTTCCTGAATATCGGGTTAACAATCAGGCCGGAGTTTGCCACAAAATCTCCGTGGCTCCAGGTTTCTATATAACAGAAACCAGCCCAGGTGCCGTCTTTATGAAAAGCAATTATCGCTTTGCCTTCCAGCATTTTGTTAGCTACATATTCCGGCGAACGCTGGGCTATCCCTGTGCCGCGTGCTTTCGCCGATTCGGCCATTTCATCGCAAATCAATTGCGCATAATCAACATGCTGTGCGCTTGCAACCTGTATATCAAAATCTTGTATGGTCATTGAAATAGAAAAATTACCGTTAAATTATTTGCCTTTCACAGCGTTAAATAATAAAATGATCTTTTTGTTGATGCAGGGACACAATACTTTGTGGCTCTGCCCGAAAGGGAAGAGTGCTGGGAAGATCAAGCCCGAGGCATATATGGCCTTCGTCGTGACGGAGAAAATAAAAAAACGTTTGAAACCAAAGCAGCGGCAACAGGAGCGAAATTTGCTCTTATTGAGGGCTTGTTTAAGCTTTGTTGATTCATTTTAGCGGTGTGTTATTGTTTTTTAAATTTTGTGCAAAGTATCACATTAATTTTTACTTATGCAAGGAAAACCTTAATTAGTTTGTTTGGTGAGTTGTTGATTAGGTGAGTAGTTGGCCGGATACAAAAGCAACTTTTCTCTTAGCCAGCCTAATCAACCATTCACTTTGTTACCCGCAATATCCCCGATGATCATATCAGCATGAACGCGGGAGTTTTCAATAAACCACAAATGTGTATCCAGTCCCCCGCAAACTACGCCTGCCAGGTATAAACCGGTTAAATTGGTTTCCATAGTGTGAGGGTTGTAATGAGGAATAAATTTATCTCCGGTTAATTTGATGCCAAATTTTTTAAGGAACTCAAAATTTGGCCGGTAACCTGTCATCGCCATTACAAAATCGTTAGGGATGGTGATTATACCATCGGGTGTTTCAATATCTACGTCATGTTGACGGATAGCAGTCAAATTTGAATTAAAATATACTTTAATACTGCCTTCTTTTATGCGGTTAAGTATATCGGGCCTTACCCAGTACTTTACCCGCTTGCTAACTTCATCCCCGCGGATTACCAGTGTTACCTCTGCGCCTTTGCGGTAAGTTTCCAAAGCCACATCTATTGCAGAGTTACTTGAACCAACTACCACCACCTTTTGCATAGCGTAATAATGAGGGTCTTTATAATAATGCATTACTTTGGGCAGGCCCTCGCCAGGAATATTAAGTTTTACCGCTATATCATAAAACCCGGTAGATAATATCACATTTTTAGCCTGGTAAATTGCCTTGCTTGTTATTATTGTAAAAATATCTTCTTCTTTTTTTACACCAATTACCTCTTCAAATAAATTGATGGGCAGATGATTTGACGTTGCCACCCTACGGTAATATTCAAGCGCTTCGGCGCGATTGGGTTTATTGCCGGTGCTTACAAAAGGTATCCCGCCAATTTCCAGTTTTTCGGATGTAGAAAAAAAGGTCATCGTTGAAGGATAGTTATAAAGGGAATTAACCAGGCAGCCCTTTTCAATAATTAAAAAGCTAAGCCCTGCTTTTTGCGCAGCCAGCCCGCAAGTTATTCCTATGGGTCCGCCGCCTATGATGAGGATATCAAGCATTAATTTGCAAAATGTTTATTCACCGCGAAGATATTCGTTTTTGAGCGATTAGATGCTCTTTGACCAAGATTTGACTTCAAGCAGAGAATTAGGCACTGAAGTTTACTTCAACGTTCATTATTCTAAATTCGGTGTTCGATATTTTCAGGCTATTAATTTATTCCTAATGATTTTAAAAAAGCCTTTGAGTTTGGTTCCCTGCCCAAAAAGTGCCTTAACATAACCATTTCATCCTGCTGCGCGCCTTCCTGTAATATATCTTTACGGTAGCGAACGCCGGTTTCGGTGCTTAGCACACCATGCTGTTCAAATACCGAGAAAACATCCTGCGCATATACCTTCGACCATAAATAGCCGTAGTAGTTTGCACCGTAGCCGTTTAAATGCGTAAAACCGCATATAAAGTGACTGCCCTCAGAGTATGGGGTTTGGTTTAAAGCCCACAAGTCTTTTTCCACCTGGTCAATGCCCTCGTTTTTTATGCTG
>DATCES010000470.1:0-6607 GCA_036509935.1 Mucilaginibacter sp. | reverse complement strand
TAAAAAATCACAATCAACGGCGGCTATAAATATCCGCCCGGTTGATATTTATTTTGATAAATACGCCGAAAGCCATCAAAACCCGACAAATAAACTTATCCATTGGATATGTGTGCCCTTTATTGTGTTTAGTTTGTTTGGGCTTATTTGGGCCATTCCATTTCCATACATTAAATTTTTAGGGCAATATAATGGTTACTTAAACTGGGCTTCGTTTTTGGTTGCATTTAGTTGTTATTACTACTATAAACTTTCCCCTGTATTATCATACCTTATGCTGTTGGTGTTGTTTGGCTTTAGTTATGGCATTATTGAGTTAAATACCTGGCAAAAGGCAGGCGGCCCGGCCTCGTGGCTGGTTTGTTTGGTTATTTTTGTTTTAGCGTGGGCGGGACAATTCATCGGTCATAAAATTGAAGGCAAAAAACCTTCTTTTTTGGATGATTTGAAGTTCCTGCTGATCGGGCCGGTGTGGTTGCTCCACTTTATATTGAAAAAGTTTTCGATAAGGTATTAATAGCTTCACCTGGTTATACTTTTGTATGCCGGGGTACATAATTTATTAGCAACAAAATAATTTAAGGTTGCGTAGCGCCAAGCTAAAAACCAATGTATTATATATTATGAAAATTAAAGGTTCAATACTTATCCTCTTTGCTGTTTTGCTTGGTTGCAGCAAAGGCAATAACATTAACGTTACGCTTAACGGTGCGTTGTCAAATTGTCCTGCAAATTACGTTTGTACCTATAATTATTATGACCATGCGGAAGTGTCGCAAAACAAGCTGACAACGGGGGGCAGCAGGGTGTTTTCTTATACTTCTGTTGACAGTAGTGGTTGCATCGATACAAAGCAGCTTTATTTTAAAACTTCATTGGGTAACAGCGACTTTGACTTAAAAGCAAGCCAGGTTGCCGCCGGCCTGGCAATTTATTACGAGAGCCGTTCAATTTGTATGCCCGCCATTGAAGCAACAAAACCTATCGGCGGCGAAATAAAAGGAAAAAAGACTGATGCTGACCATTGGCTGATAAATGCCACTGTAATATTGGGCGACATCAATAATAAGCCGGTTGACACTTTAACGGTCAATCAAAGTTTTACGCTCCAAGCATCTCCTAAATAATTGGTAATAAATTAGTTAAGGTTATTTTAGCGAAATAACACAACTTTCAAACTTCCGAACCTTCCGATCAACTACTTACTTTATCAACCACTCACCAAATCAACCAATCACTACAAATTTTTCCCCAGTTTCTCCAGAATATCCTGCGGTACCTTTTCAAGGTCGAGCACCAAAAAGCCGTCCAGGCAATCCGAAAATTTAGGGTCGATATTAAAACAAATGATTTTAGCGTTAAGGGCAATATACTGCCGCAGCAACACCGGCACTTTCATATTATGGGTTTCCACTTCCGAAATAAGGTTATCCAATCCTTTAAAACTGTCATCACCTGCCATTAGCAGGTCGGTATCAATGCTTGAAAAGTCAACCTTGAATTTTTTGCGGGGCCTTACATACCGGGCCATTTCATGGTCGAAATGGTTTCGGTTAATATAATCCACAATAAGCGATTTGGAGAACTTCGAAAAAGAATTGCTGATACTAACGGGGCCTATCAGGTAACGGTAGCGGGGATTGTCAATTAAATATTTTAATATCCCTTTCCATAGTAAAAACAGCGGTAAAGGCCTTTGCTGATATTCTTTACGTATCCACGAGCGGCCAAGTTCAATGCCCTTTTTTAGTACCGGGGTAAATTGTGTTTTTATTTTAAATAGTTCCGAAACATAAAAACCATTTTTTCCGAGACTATAAAATATCTCATCACCTAGTCCGATCCGATAGGCGCCAACCACTAACTTTGCCACTGTATCCCATATAAAAAGGTGATGGTAGTAAATATCATATTCGTCCAGGTCACTGGCTTTATTTGTTCCTTCACCAATATCCCTGAATGTTACTTCACGGAGCCGTCCAATTTCGCGGATAACATTTGGGATAAACGAAGTGGGGGTGATAAATACTTCATAATTTTTCTCCTTCAAAATCCGGTAGTCGTTACGTAAAAGTTCAATTTCTTTTTCAAGCACGGCTGAACTGATTTCGGCTACGATGTCCTTGGGTTGTTTTTTTATCTTAAAAATATTCCGGGGGTTAAATATTTTCTTTTCATCTTCCAGCCCTGTACCTAATGCATAAGTACGCGCCCTCAAAAAATTAAGCAACCTGGCGCTGTTATTATACGCTGGGATTTCTTCAACCCGAATAGGTTTACCTATACGCAGCCTGATGGTATGGCCATGTTTATTAAACAGCTCCGATGGCAATTTGGCGGTTCGCAGGGCCGGGTGTATTAAACTAAGCAAATTAAAAAGCAAGCCATTGTTGCCATGGAAATAAACAGGCAATACTGGTACTTTTGCTTTCGCAATTATCTTTCCCACTACCGGGTGCCACATCCGGTCAGTAACCTCCCGTTTGTCTATCTTAAATGTCGATACCTCACCTGCCGGGAATATACCTATCGGCGTGCCCTGTGCCAGCAACTCAAGTGTGTTTTTTAAACCGCTGATGCTGGACGAGTGTTCAACATGCTCAAAGGGGTTTACCGCTACGAAGTAATCACTTAGGTTCGGGATCTTTTTAAGCAGGAAATTAGCCATCAGTTTAGCATCCGGCCTAACCATGCACAATATTTTCAATAGCGCCATGCCTTCAATACCGCCGTAAGGATGGTTTGCAATGGCTATAAAACTGCCAGATGTTGGTATGTTTTTCAGTTCCCTTTCGTCAAACTCTATTTTAATGCCGCAACCCTCTAAAATTGCATCAATAAATTCCGGCCCTTGTTTAGGCTGCGCCTGTGAAAATAATTTGTTTACCTCATTAATTTTCATCAGTTCCATCAGTAACGCAGCAAGGCCGGGCATCCTCAACTTATCCAGTTTGGTGGCTTTGGCAAACTCTTCGGTGGTAATTACTTTCATTGTTAAAAATAAACCCATGAATAATGGGAATAAATGCGCTGAAAAATTGCTTAATTTAAACTTTGATAAACCTTGGAAATGAAAGCGCAAATAAAAAAATACCTGGCTGTTACCAAAAAAGAATGGAATGGCATGGTGGTACTTGTTATTTTAATAGTATTAGTATTGGCTGCGCCTTATGTTTATAAATTCTTCGGTAAAGATAATACAATAAACAGGAAAGATTTTGATGATGCAGTTGCACAATTAAGCAAGAACGGGATTCAACAAAGTTATGCTGATGGCAAGCCCTTGCCGGACGATAAAATACTGCACCCGGTGATGTTCCCCTTCAATCCCAATAACCTTACCATTCAGCAATGGGAACAATTAGGTTTAAGCGGGCGCCAGGCTACTGTAATAAAGCATTATGAGGCAAAAGGCGGGAAATTTTACAGTAAGGATGATGTAAAAAAGATGTACGCCATTACTGCCGGCGATTATAACAGGCTTGAACCCTATATCCAAATTCCCCAAGCCGCCTTTACTATTAAAAAAGCCAATCCGGGCGAAATTATTGAACTCAATACTGCTGATTCTGCAACGATGACCCGGATCAGGGGGGTAGGGCCCTCATTTGCTTTGCGGATTATACGCTACCGTAACCGTTTGGGCGGCTTTTACCAAAAGGAACAGCTAAAAGATATTTATAGCATCGACTCCATGAAATACGCAGAGATAAAAGGCCAGGTGTCAGTAAATCCCGGCAAGGTGAATAAGATAATTATTAATACTGTTTCATTCAACCAGTTGCGCATATTCCCTTATCTCGGCTATAACCAGGTGAATGCCATTATACAGTACCGTGCGCAGCATGGCAATTTTGCATCCATTGCCGATATGAAAAACATTGCCATACTTGATGATAAAATTTTAACTAAAATTGAACCATATTTAAATTTTAAATGATAGCGCAGCAAATAAAACAAGTCATACGCGATATACCCGATTTCCCGAAACCGGGGATTATTTTTAAAGATATTACCCCAATATTAAAGGATCCGCAATTGTGCATACAAATTATTGATGCATTTGTTAGGCAATTAAAAGGCGCCCGCATTGATGCTATTGCAGGCATTGAAAGCCGTGGATTTTTATTTGGACTGATGCTTGCTACCCGATTGGGCGTGCCTTTTGTGCCGGTACGCAAGGCAGGCAAGCTTCCCTTCACCATAAAACAAAAAGCCTACAGCCTTGAATACGGCACAGCGATCATCGAAATGCATACCGATGCCTTTGAGCCGGGTCGGCACATCCTGATCCACGATGACCTGCTTGCTACCGGCGGTACAGCCCTTGCGGCAAGTGAATTGATACAGGAAATGGGCGGCATTGTTGCAGGTTTTTCTTTTGTGGTTGAGTTGGGCTTTTTACACGGGCGGCAAAGGATTGTGCCGGTTTGTGAAAACGTGGTGTCGCTGGTGGAGTATTAGGATGACAGGGTTATTCAAAAATAAATACCGAATTTCATCTGCACGATTGCAAACATGGAATTATGCTGATAACGGGATGTATTTTATTACGATATGTACAAAGGATAGACAATGTTTTTTTGGAGATATCGTAGAGACGCGATGCTTCGCGTCTCTTGCAGATGTGCCCGAATATGAAATGCAATTGAACGACCTGGGAAAAATAGTGGAATCGGAATGGCTGAAATCATCTGAATTAAGACCGGATATGAATTTGGAATTGGCCGAATATATTGTCATGCCTAATCATTTTCACGGAATCATATTTATTGGTGAAAATGAATACAACAATGATTATTCTAAACATATAGTTGGAGACGTGATGCATCACGTCTCTACGAACGGTATTATTGATGATAAGCCTAAAAATAAATTTGGAAATCAATCAAAGAACCTTGCATCGGTAGTTGGTGGTTTTAAAGCCGCAGTTACCACATACGCCAGGAAAAACAATATTCCATTTGATTGGCAAGCCAGATTTCATGATCATATAATTACCAGTAATGAAGAATATACACGCATAGCCAATTATATTATAAATAATCCTGATGTTTGGAAAAAGGATAAATTTTATAGATAATTACGATAAGGCGATGGATTGCGTCTGTGAATAAAATAAACAACTACAATTATCAAAGTGCGTGTCTGTTTCACGTTAAAATATTTGGTAACTGTCAGCATTTAGACGCGATGCATCGCGTCTCTACGACATGTACAAAAAAATATTTTCAGGTTAATTCCCGCCTGACAAACTTGCCAATTTTACCTAAACCCCTAATTCATACCATATACCAATCCGTTCGTTTTTCACCAAGGTTTTACTTGAAACCAATGCGCAAATAATTGCGTTACTTTGCTATAAATCAATTATAAATAGATGGATTCCCTATTCGCAGATACTCCGCCAGCTGGCGGGTACGACTTTTCTATCAACGAAAATCAAAAAATGATAGGCCAGATGGCCAAAGACTTTGCCCAAAAATACATCAGGCCCCATGTAATGGAATGGGACGAGGCACAGCATTTCCCTATCGACCTGTTCAAAAAACTTGGCGGGCTCGGCATGATGGGCGTATTTGTACCGGAAGAATATGGGGGCCCGGGTTTTGGTTATTTTGAATATGTTACAGTGATTGTTGAGATTGCCAAAGTATGCGGTTCAATTGGTTTGTCGGTTGCAGCGCATAACTCGCTATGCACCGGCCACATCCTGGCTTTTGGCAGCGAAGAGCAAAAACACCGATGGCTGCCAAAACTGGCTACCTGCGAATGGCTTGGCGCATGGGGGCTAACCGAAGCCAACACCGGCTCAGACGCTTTGGGCATGAATACTACAGCAGTTTTAGATGGCAGCCATTATATTGTAAACGGATCAAAAAACTGGATCACGCACGGCAAATCTGGTGATGTAGCGGTGGTAATGGTGCGCACCGGGGAGAAAAACGATTCAAAAGGTATCTCGGCAATGGTAATTGAAAAAGGTACACCTGGTTTTACCCACGGTAAAAAGGAGAACAAGCTGGGTATGCGCGCGTCGGAAACTACGGAGCTGATATTTGATAACTGCCGTGTACCGAAGGAAAACCTTTTAGGCAAAGAGGGCGAAGGCTTTAAACAAGCCATGAAGGTTTTGGATGGCGGGCGTATTTCTATCGCCGCCCTATCCTTAGGCATAGCCAAAGGCGCTTTTGACGCAGCGGTAGCATACTCCAAAGAACGCAAACAATTCGGGCAGCCTATCAGTAATTTCCAGGGCATAGCTTTTAAACTCGCGGATATGGCCACAGAAATTGAAGCTGCGGAGTTGCTCATTATGCAGGCCGCCGATCTTAAAAACAAGCACCTGCCTGTAACCAAACAATCGGCTATGGCCAAATACTTTGCATCCGAAGTTGCCGTAAGGACAGCTACCGAAGCCGTGCAGATATTCGGGGGGTACGGCTACACCAAAGATTTCCCGGTTGAAAAATACTACCGCGATGCCAAATTGTGTACAATAGGCGAGGGGACATCGGAGATACAGAAGATTGTGATAAGCCGGGAGGTATTGAGATAGCGGTTTTGTAGGTGCCGTTCCACGGAACAAGTGGAACAAGCGGAACAA
>DATCES010000469.1:0-8275 GCA_036509935.1 Mucilaginibacter sp. | reverse complement strand
CCTGTTGCAGGGCACGAAAACTGGAAAAATTATACGGCATCGTACCTTGATGAAGGTTTTTTGATAGATTACCTTACACCCGAAGAATACTTTTACTTCATCGGTGGCCTGCACCGGCAGAGCAATGCAAATGTGGATGATTTTTTATCGGGCCTGACAGATTTCTTTAATGGTGAGATACTGAAAAAAGGCAAATACATCCGCGACCTGTCAAAAGGTAACCAATGCAAAGTGGGGGTGGCTTCGTGCCTGTTGCAAAACCCGGAACTTTTGATGCTGGATGAACCCTTTGCCAATATTGATCCAAGCACCCAGTTCCGCTTAAAAAGTTTGCTCAAAGACCTGAACAAAAACAAAGGCGTAACAACGCTGATTTCCAGTCACGACCTTAACCATATTACCGATGTATGCGAACGTATATTGCTGATGGAAAAGGGGGTGATTATTAAGGATATCGCTACCGGGTCATCAACCTTAAATGAACTGCAAGCATATTTTGGCGTGATGTGACGATACATATATTTGGCCCTGCCCATTTCACATTATTATGATTTTTTTAATCGTAAATTCCGTATTTTTGCAACCTCTAAAATATGAGGTGGAACATATAGATGTATAAGGAATATAAGCAGTTAAACTTATCGCAGGCTGGCAAGGATGTACTGGAGTTCTGGAAGAAGCACAACATCTTTGAAAAAAGCATCAGCGCCCGCCCGGCGAATAACCCGTACACATTTTACGAGGGGCCGCCGAGCGCTAATGGTATGCCCGGCATCCATCATGTGATGGCGCGCGCCATAAAAGATATTTTTTGCCGTTACAAAACATTAAAAGGCTACCAGGTTAAGCGTAAAGGCGGATGGGACACCCACGGCCTGCCTATTGAACTGGCTGTTGAAAAAGCGCTTGGCATAACAAAGGACGATATAGGTAAAAAAATTTCGGTTAAAGATTACAATGATGCCTGTCGCAAGGAAGTAATGCGTTATACTGATGTTTGGAACGACCTTACCGAAAAAATGGGCTACTGGGTTGACCTTGATGACCCGTACATCACTTATAAAAACGAATACATTGAAACCCTTTGGTGGATACTGAAGGAATTTTACAATAAAGGCTGGTTGTACAAAGGTTATACGGTACAGCCATACTCGCCAAAATCGGGCACGGGCTTAAGCTCGCACGAGCTGAACCAGCCCGGCACTTACAAAATGGTAAGGGATACGAGCGTTACGGCACAGTTTAAGGTTAAGAGAGATAAGGATTCTGAGTTTTTATTTAATCAGGTTGACACTGACATTTACATATTGGCATGGACAACTACCCCATGGACTTTGCCGGCTAATTGCGCTTTAGCCGTTGGTGTGGATATTGGCTATACCCCAATAACTACTTTTAATCAATATACAGGTAAAAAAGTTACTGTTATAGCAGCAACAGCTTTATTACCTAAGCTTTTTGATCCAAATAAATATGAGATAGTTGGTGATAGTAGAATTGATTCGCCAAAGACGAGTTCTGGAAAAATCCCTTATATGTTCGCTTATAGAAATGTGCCGGGGAAACATTTAACAGGTAAAGAACTGGTAGGTCTGAATTATGAACAATTAATGCCTTATGTAACCAATGCCGATCTGGAAAAAAATGCCTTCCGCGTTATTCCTGCCGATTTTGTAACTACCGAAGATGGTACAGGCATTGTGCATACCGCCTCTGTTTTTGGCGCGGATGATTTCAGGGCCTGTAAGGAAAACAATGTGCCATCGGTAATGGTGAAGGATGAAGCGGGCAAGGAAGTACCGCTGGTGAATAAACAGGGCCGTTTTGTTGATGAAGTGTACGATTTCGCCGGGCTTTATGTAAAGGAAGAATATTATACCAAAGAAGAACGCGAAGCGCCTGGCTTTAAATCAACTGATGTATTGATATCCATTAAATTAAAAACCGAAAACAAGGCCTTCGATGTTAAGAAATACGAACACAGCTACCCCCACTCCTGGCGCACAGATGAACCCATATTATATTACCCGCTTGACAGTTGGTTTATCCGCACCACAGCGGTGAAAGATAAGTTGGTGGCGTTGAATAAAACCATCAACTGGAAACCTGAATCAACAGGCACAGGCCGTTTTGGTAATTGGCTTG
Organism: Mucilaginibacter sp.; assembly: GCA_036509935.1. GTDB lineage: Bacteria > Bacteroidota > Bacteroidia > Sphingobacteriales > Sphingobacteriaceae > Mucilaginibacter. The sequence goes on along the minus strand of DATCES010000469.1, from coordinate 6,130 downwards.
AAAATTTAGTGGACTGGAACCTTTCGCGATCACGCTTTTGGGGTACACCGTTGCCTATATGGAGAAACGACTATCTGAGTCCTAAAGAAGGGGAAATATGTATCGGCAGCATAGAGGAACTTAAGCAGATAGGTTTCTACTTTCATTTCGAAGAAGCGAAAAAATACTTTAAGGAACATTCTGTAAAGGAAATATTCGAATTTCTATCTATTGACCAGAAAAGCTACGCCGAAAATGATTGGGGCACGATAAACCAGTTAAAATTAGACCTTGAAAAAGACGCTGTTTCTTTGAAAGAATTTATTGATTCCTGTCCAAAACGAGATATTTTGGTGAAGAAATTTTCTTCTTCAATCGATGACTTTTTTATAAATAAAAAAACACCTCTTGATCTTCATAGGCCTTATGTAGATAATATGGTTTTATCTAAAATTTATGACGATAGAACATATTATTTTTATCGTGAACCCGACCTCATAGATGTATGGTTCGACAGCGGCGCCATGCCTTATGCACAATGGCATTTCCCTTTTGAAAATAAGGCGCAGTTTGCCAGCGCTTACCCCGCTGATTTCATCGCCGAAGGCGTTGACCAAACCCGCGGCTGGTTCTTTACCCTGCATGCCATAGCGGTAATGCTGAGCGAGGCCAGCGACGAAATAAAAGCGGTGAATACCATTGTTGGCAATAAAGGCGTAGCGTTTAAAAATGTAGTGTCCAACGGTTTAGTGCTTGATAAAAACGGCAATAAAATGTCCAAGCGCCTGGGTAATGCCGCCGATCCGTTCAAGATCATTGAGCAATACGGCGCGGATGCCGCCCGCTGGTACATGATAAGCAATGCTGCGCCCTGGGATAACCTTAAGTTTAACGAAGATGGGATAGACGAAGTGCGCCGTAAATTTTTTGGCACCCTTTATAATACCTATACCTTTTTTGTAATGTATGCCAATATTGACAAGTTTAAATACAGCGAGGCTGAAATAGCTATAAATGAGCGCCCGGAGATTGACCGGTGGATTATATCCCTGTTAAATACCCTTAGCAAAGAAGTTGACGCATTTTATGCTGATTTTGAACCTACCAAAGCCGCCCGCGCCATACAGGATTTTGTTGATGCCCATTTAAGCAACTGGTATGTCCGTTTAAGCCGCCGCCGTTTCTGGAAGTCGGACAACTCGGATGATAAATTGTCGGCCTATCAAACTTTATACACCTGTTTGGTCACAATAGCCAAGCTGATGTCGCCTGTTGCGCCCTTTTTTGCCGACCGCTTATACACCGACCTGAACACGGTAAGCCATAAAGAAGCTTTTGAATCGGTGCATTTGGCGTATTTTCCTGACTATAACATTGACCTGATAAACCCGGCGCTTGAAGAACGTATGCAAATGGCGCAGGACATATCTTCATTGGTATTATCGCTCCGTAAAAAGGTGGGCATTAATGTGAGACAGCCGTTGAGCAGGGTATTATTGCCAATACTTGACAAAGGGTTTAAACGCCAGGTTGAACAGGTAAAGGATTTGATATTATCAGAAACCAATATAAAAAACATCGAATACATTACAGATACATCGGGCTTTATCAAAAAGAAAATAAAACCAAACTTTAAAGTATTAGGTGCAAAGGTAGGCAAGGATATGAAAGCAGTTGCCGAAGCTATCAGCAAATTAACACAAGAGGATATCGCCCGGTTAGAAAACAATGGCAGCATTCAACTCACCATTCACTACTCACCACTCACCACTCACTACGCACTGCTCACCACTGACGTTGAGATCATAGCCGAAGATGTCCCGGGCTGGCAGGTAGCAAATATGGGAAAACTAACTGTGGCTTTAGATGTTACCATTACCAACGAATTGAAACAGGAAGGCATATCCAGGGAACTGATAAACCGCATACAAAATATGCGTAAGGCAAATGGTTTTGAAGTTACCGACAGGATTGGCATACGGATAAAATGCCCGGGATATATTTGTGAAGCGGTAAATAATAATTTACCCTATATTTGCGCCGAAATTTTGGCGGAACGCATTGCGCTCGATAACGAACTGAATGACGGGGAATTGGCCCTGATTGATGAAAGTGAAATTTTGATTGCTATAAGTAAAATATAAATGAAACAAGAAAACGAAAAAACCAGGTACTCTGAATCAGATCTTCAGGAATTTAAGGGTCTGTTATTAGATAAACTGCGTAGTGCTAAAGAAGAATTGAATTCCCTTGCCACCTCGTTAAGCACACCTAATGCTAACGGGACTGACGATACTGCCGGTACCTATAAAACACTGGAAGACGGATCGGCAACGCTTGAAAAAGAGCAAATAAACCAATTAGCCGCGCGCCAGAAAAAGTTTATCGAGCAGCTTGAAGCAGCGTTGGTACGAATTGAAAACAAAACTTATGGCATTTGCCGCGAAACCGGCAAACTGATACCAAAGGAACGTTTACGGGCCGTACCGCATACTACTTTAAGCATGGAAGCTAAACTTAAGCAATAAATGAAGGCAGCTTATTTAAAACCATTTCTTGTAGCTGCTTTTATTATCCTTGTTGACCAGGTAATTAAAACCTGGGTTAGGGCGCACATGGACTTTAACCAGGAAATCCATTTCTTAGGCAGCCACGGCATGCTGAAATATACCGAAAATAACGGCATGGCATTTGGCTGGGAAATAGGCGGCGAGGGCGGTAAGCTTACGTTAACGCTTTTCCGCATTATCGCTGTTCTCGGCATCGGGTATGGCCTTGTGTACCTGGTAAAACACAAATACCACAGGGGCCTTATTATGTGCGTGGCGCTCATTTTTGCCGGTGCGCTGGGCAATATTATCGATTCCACCTTTTATGGGCCCCTTTACCAGCACGGTCATTTATTTGAAGGCCGGGTGGTAGATATGTTTTATTTCCCATTAATAAGGGGTACTTATCCTTCATGGTTCCCTGTATGGCATGGGCAGGCGTTTGAATTTTTCCAACCCATATTTAACCTGGCCGATGCGTCAATATCTGTAGGCGTTATAGCTATACTGATCTTCCAAAAACGTTATTTCAAGCACGAGGTACCGGAATTAAGCAGCCCGAACAGTGAAATGGTAGAGGAATAGGTTTGTCATTAGGTCATTAGTCATTAGGTTATTGGTGTGATTTACGCCGTTGTTGGCGTTGTCACTATAGGTGTCAACCTAAGGGGTTTAAAGATATTATTAACGATCATATACCACGGCTTTTTATCAGTTTGTTGGTGATGGCGCTAACTATGGCGGGAAAAGTTGGCATTACAGCGGGTAATGTATTTTTCAATTGCTTTAAATTTTCCCTCTCAAAAATTCAAACACAAAGTATCCTATTATTGCAGCCACAACCGCAATAATAAAATTACCTGCTGTAAAAATATCATTAAGGGCCCAAAGGAAACTTTTTCCCCGTCCGTTTCCGGTCTTTTCAAACTCCCCCATTAATAAATTGGCATAAAAAAGGAAGATTATAAAACCTGTTTCTACCAATGTTCTTAAAATGCGGGGAAATAAATATTTTTTGAGTTTATTGGCAGGCATCTGATCTCCATTAGTAAAAATAAACCACCATTTATCAAGGCTCAATATAATGAATTTTTCTTTAGTTTGATGGTCTCAAAACTATTCTAACCCATAGTCCTTCAATTTCCGGTACAAGGTAGCAACGCCTATATTTAACAGGCGGGCCGTTTCGGCCCGGTTACCATGGGCGTGGTTGAGCACACGCTGTATGTGCAGTTTTTCGATAGATGAAAGATCAAAAGCTGAAAGCGGATTGCCATGTATTGCAGATTGTGGTTCATGCATTTCATAAGGGAGCAGGGTTTCGTCCAAAAAATTATCATCTGCTAATATTACAGCACGTTCAATAATATTTTTTAACTCGCGGATATTACCCGGCCAGTTGTAGGCTTCCAGTTCATCCATAAATTTATCAGTCATGCCCGTGAATTGTTTTTTCACTTTCAGGCCAAAATAATTCATAAAATACCCCGCCAGCAGCCGGATATCTTTTTTTCTGTCGCGCAGGGCCGGCAGGGTGATCTGGAATACCGACAAGCGATAATATAAATCAGAGCGGAAACCGCCTTTGTTAGCTTCTTCCTGCAGGTTGCGGTTGGTGGCCGCCAAAATGCGTACGTTAACCCGGGTAGGTTTGGTATCGCCAATTTTTAAAAATTGTTGCGATTCAAGTACGCGCAATAATTTAGCCTGCAGATCGTGGTCGAGTTCGCCAATTTCATCCAAAAAAATGGTGCCGCCGTCAGCCTCTTCAAAAAGCCCTTTTTTATCTTTAACAGCGCCTGTAAATGCCCCTGCTTTATGACCGAACAATTCACTTTCCAGCAATTCTTTTGTAAAAGCGCTGCAATTTACGGCAACGAATGATTTGCCATGCCGGTTACTCGCCTGGTGTATGGCCTCGGCAAATATTTCTTTCCCTGTACCTGTTTCGCCTAACAGCAAAACGGTGGTATCGGTTAAAGCTACTTTCTGCGCTAGTTTTATAACATCAGTTATCGCGGTTGACGTGCCGATAAGGCGGCCGAAACCAAACTTATCGTTCAGTTTTTGTTCCAACTCCAGCACCCTTAACTGTAGCAGGGCTTTATCCATCGCCTTGCTCACCAAAGGGATTATCTTTTCATTATCGTCACCTTTGGTAATATAATCAAACGCACCCGATTTAATCGCTTTAACGCCATCGTTAATGGTGCCAAAAGCGGTTAATACTATTATTTCAGTAGCGGGCCAGTCGGCTTTTATGCGCGAGGTAAGCTCAATGCCATTAATATCAGGCAGTTTCACATCGCTGATCACCACCGGGACCGCTTCCTGCTGTAATTTACGTAAACCTTCTTTCCCGGTTGAGGCTACCAACACTTCGTACCCTTCTAACTGGAGTATCCGGGCCAGCAAATTGCGCAAGCGTTCTTCGTCATCAATAATTAACAGCTTATCTTTTTGCATAACAAATGTCAAATTCAACGCAACATTATATTTTTAAGCGGATAATCAAACAAAAGTTTTTCCACGTAGGGCATTTTTAAAGCATCTTTAAAGGCATCGGCGTGCCTTAAATGGTGCATGTCACTTGATATAAAATCAACCAATTGCTGGTCTATCAATTGCTCAGCAAGCTTTTTAGCATCCCTGCCATAATAGCCGGTTAATGAAATAGTGTTTAACTGCAGAAGCAGGCCCCACTCACGAAGGGCCCTGAACTGTTCTATATCCATATAAGGGTACCTTTCGGGATGGGCGAGGATAGGTTTGTACCCAAGTTCGTTTAATTTTTGAATAACCGGCACCACATTAGGCGGTTTGCTTATAAATGAAAATTCAAAAAGCACATAATTATCGCCCATTACCATTAACTTACCGTCATTAATTCTCCCCTCAAAGGTTTCGTCGAAATAATGTTCAGCGGCGGCTTCAACCACAATGTCAATTTTTTCGCTTTTGAGTTCGGCTTTAAGCACAGCAAGGGCGGCATTAATTGTTTCGGCAGTGTTTCTATAATAATCTGCCATAATGTGCGGGGTGGCAATTATTTTTTTTATGCCCAGCGCCATCATTTTTTTTATAAGTATTATTGACTCCCCTGGCGTTTGCGCCCCATCATCAATACCGGGCAGCACATGCGAATGCATATCCACTATCAATGAACTATAATCAAAAGTGATATTTTTCTTAACCCCTTTCTTATTAAAAAATCCAAACATTATCAGCGGTTATTATATTGCTCGTTATAATATTGTTGGTAATGGCCGGAAGTTACATCATCCAGCCAATTTTCATTGGCAAGGTACCACTCAACTGTTTTCTCCAGCCCTTTCTCAAATGTAATTGACGGCATCCAGCCCAATTCATTTTTAAGTTTAGTTGCATCAATTGCATAGCGAAGGTCATGCCCTGCCCTGTCGGTAACAAAGGTAATCAACGATGCCGATTCCCCGGCGGGCCGGTTCAACTTATTGTCAAGTATACTGCACAGCAATTTAATGAGGTCAATGTTTTTCCATTCATTGTGGCCGCCGATGTTATACGTTGACCCGGGTTTTGCTTTATGAAATATAAGGTCAATCGCCCTTGCATGGTCCTCA
>DATCES010000468.1:0-4824 GCA_036509935.1 Mucilaginibacter sp. | reverse complement strand
TTTGGTTTGTTTATGTTTAGATTGATTTTTCAACTTATTATTTACCGTAAGTTATTTAAACGATTGGATGGCAATGACTTGGTATGGTATTTGCCGTTTTTGGATATGACATATTATATTTACCTTAACACTTTTGGCCTTATTGGCGCCTTTATTAAAACTACCCGATGGAAATAAATTCGAATTTTACCGAGAACGCCAAAAACGACTTCCACCTTGTTGTGAGGGCACGGCAGGGGGATCAGAAAGCGTATGCCGACCTGATGCACAGGTATAAGGATTCGATTTATTTTATGGTACTGAAAATGGTAAATAACAAAGAGGATGCTATGGACCTTACCGTGGAAACCTTTGCCAAAGCATTTGAAAAGCTCGAAAAATACCAGCCTGAATATGCCTTTAGCACGTGGCTTTTCAGGGTTGCCACTAATAATTGTATCGATTTTATCCGGAAAAAAAAATTGAATACAATGTCGATCCACGGGATGCTTGATGACGATGGTGAGGAAAAGCAACTGCAGATAAAAGCCGATGTACTGAACCCCGAAGAAACTTCGATAAAAAAGCAGCAAACCCAGGAATTAAAATTACTGATTGAAAGCTTGCCCCCGCGCTACCGTAACCTGATTACTTTGCGCTATTTTGATGAACTATCCTACGAAGAGATAGCCCAGCAGCTTGACCTCCCCCTGGGCACTGTTAAAGCCCAGTTATTCAGGGCCAGGTACCTGCTCGGCAATATTATTAATAAGTTTAACAGGGATGACATCTGACCTGTTATTAAAACATTTCCCATCACTTACTGCCCTGCAGCTTCAGCAATTTAATAGCCTGCCCGCATTATACAATCTCTGGAACAGCCAGATCAATGTAATATCACGTAAGGATATTGACCTGCTTTACGAACGGCATGTGCTGCACTCCTTAGGCATAGCAAAAGTTATAACGTTTTTACCGGGAGAAAAGGTGCTGGATGTTGGCACCGGCGGTGGCTTCCCCGGTATCCCGCTCGCAATTTTATTCCCTGAAACGCACTTTCACCTTGTTGATTCTGTCGGCAAAAAAATAAAAGTGGTGCAGGAGGTGGCAAAGGCTTTGGGACTAAAAAATGTTATTGCCTCCCATCAGCGCGCCGAACAACTCAATGAAAAGTTTGACTTTATTGTATCGCGGGCAGTAACAAGGCTGAAAGAATTTTATCCCTGGGTAAAGGAGAAATTTGATAAGCAATCAAAAAATATGCTTTCAAACGGCATTTTGTATCTAAAAGGCGGCGACTTAACGCAAGAAATTGCCGAATCGGGGTTAAAAGTGCAGCAATTTCACCTCAAAGATTATTTTGAAGAAGAGTTTTTTGAGACGAAGCAGGTGGTGTATATAAAGGGAAAGTAAAGGTTGAGAAACTTTGCAATATTAAAATTTATTATTTGTAATTTAGGGATATGAAAAAGCGAGATCTTCAGGACATTTTGAACGGCTCCGAATTTGTTGCCCAAAAGCGCGCATTCAGAAAACGTTTGCCGTTCGCGGTTTCGAGGGGCGGGCGTGTTATACTCGTATATCCCGATATGCATACCGCCGAAGCAACCAACGACCGTTTAAACCAATTATTAAACCGCGCCAATTAATAATTAAATTATCGTGCGCCCAAAGTTCAGACTATTCGGTGGCCCAAATGGATCAGGAAAGACTTTCCTGTTTGAACAACTTAGAAAGGCCGGAACGATTCACACCGAGATTTATGTTAATGCCGACCGTATTTTACGTGATTTGGAAAAACGGGGCAATTTTAACTTTAATGCTTATCGGGTACAATCCTCCGAAACAGAATTTAAGAATTCAATTATCACTTCCGGGTTATACAACAAAATTAGCGAAAGCGATTTTCTTACCACGTTGTCAATAAAAAAAGGTGTTTTAAGGGTTCAAGGGCCAAAGGCTGATTTAAATGCATACCATGCTTCTTTTATAGCATCATATCTCGCTGCAAAACTTTTCGAGACGGGGCAGTCATTTTGTTTTGAAACCGTCATGTCGCACGAAAGCAAAATTGCCTATCTTGATCTTGCGGGGCAATTTAAATACAAAAGTTATCTGTATTTTGTTTACACCGATAATCCTGAACTAAATGTAGCTCGTGTTAAGTTGCGGGCTGCCGGTGGTTTACATGATGTTGAATCAGGTAAAGTTAGGGATCGCTATACCAGAACATTTCAACTGCTTCCAATAGCAATAGAAAAAGCGGATGAAGGTTATATTATTGATAACTCAGAAAAACCTACAGTAGTAATTGAAAAGAAAGATGGTAGATATTATCGCGTGGGAGATACATTATTACCGTCCGAAATGGAAGAGAAGTTGACCCATTTGATCAATAAATAAGTTTTTTGCCCGATTACTTTTGATTGGACGGTTTTTTTTACAGATATATAGACAGTAAAAATTGCCGAAACGGGATTAGCCGGTCAGCAATTAATTAGCGGGGTTTAGGTTTTTTAGCTTTTTAACCTTGTGGCGATTTTATTGCTTTATTTCATACGCTACTATTACTATCTCATTTAACATATATGATGTTGTATCCTTAGCGGTTTTTGCCACAGATATTTCTGTTCTTTTATTTGCCACATTCACATTAGTTATCTTGGGCGAATTTCCCACCATGTTACCATTAATGTCTTGAAGGGCAAATGAAATTGGTATAACATAATAATCCGCTGGTCTTGCATTTATTGGGGCGTTAAATTTTTTAATAACGCTCAATACTTCTGCATCAATATCTGCATCAATTCCCCTTGCTATTTTCAAATTGTCTATTTTACTATCTATTATATTAAAACTAACAATTTCCCGGCCTGCAATATGATTTAAACGCGCACTTCTTGGATAACGAATAACGGTTCTAATGTACCTGTACAAACTGTCAAAAGGATTTTGAGGCGGCGGCGGCGAAAGTGCGATATTGGTTATTTTAACATGTATAGTTGGCGGTGGAAATTTTACTTGATGTATGTCCATGGATGGGAAGGTGTAACCATATTTTGCCTTCAATAATTTTATTTGGGGCCAAGTTGCAGAATTCCTGAACCAGGATTTTTCTTCCCCGTTTTTTTCGGTAATTATTACCCGGTAGTTAGCTTTATTCCGGATTAAATATTTGGTTTCTTTATACTTGTACCCTTTTTTTGTAGTGTTAACAATGTCTGCTTTGTTTTTTGAGGTATCTGTTTTAATATGCGAAGATGATACCGGCGTAGCCATTAATTTATGCACAGGGGCCAGGTCAACCCAGCCATAAGTTTTACTAAAGCTTAATGTAGAGGCGCAGAGCAGCCCTGCGCAAACAGGCAGGGCAATAAGGTACTTTAGCCTGGCTAAACTCCCCGAACGTTTTTGATTTAACATAATGATTCTTTTTTTTAAGAGGTTATAATTGAAAAATGAATGTGCAATAGATGAACCGCCTATACCATAAGCGTTGTTAACCAAAAAGGCGGAGTAGGTAACGGCATCGGTTTCAAACGATGCTGTTTTTTCATCGGCAATGTACTCATGCACGGTTTTAAGGCTGTTTTGCAACAGGTAAACAAGCGGGTTAAACCAGTTAATTACCTTAAATATTTCCAGTAAAACTATATCAAATGAATGTTTTTGACGGATATGTACCAGCTCATGCCGTATGATAGTTTCTGCTCCGGGCGCATTTGTGCCAATAAACAAATAATTGAAAAACGAAAAGGCAGTATTTGAGTCATTAATGTGGATGAGTTTATAACCGTCCCTTGTAACAGCAGATTTCGCACTGGTAAGTTTTAATAACTGATACAGTTTAAGGGCTAAAATCACCAGTAATATAATAAACCCAAGCAGGTAAATGTATAACAGGCTATCCTGTAAATTAAAATGCGAAACCGCCGGTGCAATTTGAGCAGGGATAGTATTTGGATGGACATTACCGGCTATCACTACAAAGGTGTTTTGCACCGTTGGTTCAGCCGGTCTCAAAATGCCGATTTGTATCAGCGGCAGCAGCAATGATACAACGCAACTGAACAACAAGTAAAAGCGGTTAAGGGTATAATGAGTTTCCTTATTCAAAAACAAACAATAACACAGGTAAAATACGCCAAGGTATAAATTAACCTCAAGCAAGTAGCGTAGCCAGTTCATGATTTTTGGTTTTTAAGGTGATCAATTAATTCGGTTAATTCATCCAGTTCCTTTAAGCCAAGTTTTTTTTCATCGGCAATAAACGATACCAGGCTTTGGTACGAGTTGCTGAAATAATTTTTCATCATTTTATCGAAGGTGAACTTTTTATAGTCGGCTTCCGGTACCGCAGGGAAGTAAACATGCGAATTGCCATACGCTTTGTGATCAATAAAACCTTTGCCTTCTAATACCCTGACTACCGTTGATACAGTATTGTAAGCCGGTTTGGGCCCGGGCATCTGGTCGATGATATCTTTTACGATGGCTTCTTTTAATTGCCATAATATTTGCATTACCTGCTCTTCGGCTTTTGTTAATTCTTTAATATTCATAGCAACCTGTTTTTAAACTTGAGTAAAGGTAAAACTATTTATATAGTTTGCAAACTATTTTTGTAGTTTTTTTTAAAATTATTTTTTTGATACTGTTATCATTGAAATCGTGTGCATCTCGGCACATTTGACTTGCACATTCATCCGCACATCTGCATATTTGCACATCCGCATATCCGGATACATCCGCACATCAAAACTATGTCACAACTCCACCAGGTAGGGTTAACTTTTATAAAAAATATTGGCCCCATGCTGGCTAAATCATTGGTCAGTTATTTTG
>DATCES010000467.1:0-5345 GCA_036509935.1 Mucilaginibacter sp. | reverse complement strand
TTTTCATAAACCGGCGAATAAAAAACCCGCTGCGTTTGCAAACCCTCATAGTCAACTACAATAGCGTGCGGATCAATTTCTAATCCGGCCAGATCGCCTTTATAGCTGGTAAAGCTTAATATGCCTTCCATACTTACCGGCCCGTAAAAATATCTTTGAGGTACTACTTCGAGTTTTTTTATTTTCAGTGGGTCAACGGCTATTAATTTATCGGCGTCAAATACGGGTATCCCGTCTATTAACACCAATGGGTCATCCAAAAAGCTTTGTTCACCATTTAACCTAATGTGAAATTTACCCTGTCGTCTCTGTAAAATAACCTCGCTTACGTACTCACGCAATACTTCCTCCATAGTAGTAAACCGGGTATAATTATCAAGAAGGTAACTGTTAACGGGTTTTTTGTAAAAGCCTGAACTATCTGTTAGCGGCTCATCAAATTGCTTTGTCCGGTCGCCTGCGTAAATATTCTGCACCTGCATCTCCACATTCCGTGCTTCAAAAGCTTCCGGCATATCCGGCTTTATTGTAAAGGCAGGCAATCGGGTTTGCGAATACTGTTCCGAAAAAGGGCTTAATATGTCTATACGGTATGTGCTGTCCAATAAAGTATTCGGCTGAACTATAATTTCACCGCCATACAAATCTTTTGTATTAAACAATAGCCGTCCGGTTGAGTCGCTTTTGGCAGTGAAAAGCTGAACCCGTTTACCCGGGACACCGAGGTAAGTAATTATGCCATTTGCGGGTGTATTTGCCGCGCTGTTAACTATTTTACCTGTAATGATATGCCCGTAAGTTTCGGGCAGAAAATTAAATACTGCGGGTTTATCATTTAATATGTTGGTCCATTCAAACCTGCGCCAACCCTGCGTTAGCATCAAATTATCAACCGCTTCATTTGCTCCGCTTTCGTTTGTAAAATAGTATCCAGGGGATTCGATACTTCCCTGCAAATCTGAACCCAACCACAGGTAACTTAAAATATCACCCTGATCTGCATTTTGTAAACCATCCAGGCGATACACTGACATTGATAAATTGGCATTCAAGGGATTGCCTGATTGGTTTTTTGCTTCGACCTGGATATTTACTTTTTTTCGGCAACTATATTGCTGCTGGTCCAGAGCGGCGCTGATGAATAATTTGCCCGGCGGCCGCTTAAAATACAACCGTTCACAAACCGGTTGCCTGGCGCTGTTAAAAATAGTAATATGCGAAATGCCTTCATCGAGTGAGCTTTTATCGATAAGGAAATGAGTAAGCCCATTATTTAAGTTAGCCTCCTTTGCCACCTTTACAATTTGCCGCGTATGTACAAAAATATAAACCTTATCAGATGGGTTACCGTTGCTGCTCACATTGACATCGAGCTGGCCCGGCACATTATCGGTTAATTGCATCACATAACCCTGGCCGGCAATGGGAGGTAATTGTTTAATAACGGGCTTGTTGTTTGCAACTGTAATAACCGCCCGGTAAGTACTGTTTCCGGCGGGCGTAAACAAAAAATGCCCCATACCAAATTTTAAAGGGGCAAACCTTATTACGGTATCATTCTTTTGGTCGATGACCGCGCCTTTGAAATCAATTCCTTTACCATCGGGGCCTGCCGCTTTAAATGCTACCTTGCTTTGTATGCCGCTAACAAGGTGGCCCCCCTCCGGAAAAAACTGCAGATCAAAAACGGCTGTATTTTTGGCGGTACTGGCTTCGGGTATTAGTTGGGGGTTTATAATAGTTATTGTTTTTTCAAAATAATAACCGGGGCTAAAATTTTTCATCCAGCTGGTGTACGCCCTAAGTTTGTAATTACCATTGTTTATTGTTACAGGAATAAATAATGAGCCGCTTCCGCTGCCATTATCCAGTGAAATTTTAGCTTGCAATACCGCATTTTGTTTATCGTCCAAAACATCTACATACACTACTTTACTAAAATTGAGCGGTTTATTGAAGGCCCCATCGACCGCATAAATTTTAAACCATAGAATCTCGCCTGTAAAGTACGTTCCTCTGTCGGTATGAACAAATAGTTTTTCCTGCAACGTATTCCGGCTATAACTTTCAAATTTATCCTGGATGTTAGGCAGGGTTTGGGCAACGCTGCTATAATTGAATGAAAGTACCAGTACAATGCACCCGATAACGTTTTTGGAGATATTTATCATTTGTTGCATAGCCATTAAAATTTATCTATCCAAAAAGATGGCCGTGTTGTTGTGCCCCTAAACCTGCAATCCACGCAAACAGACCTGGATGCCGAATATCCTATAAGAACTTCCTGTTGGTTAGATATTGGAAGCAGGGGTGTTTCAAAGCCCGGATATAGTATTAAAGTAGAATTAGTTTTATTTCTTGCCGGATCGACAAAATACAGGCTGTCTAATGCACAGCCTGGATAGGGGTTTTGGATTTGCTCGAACCACAACGCAGGCAACTGTGAATTGCCGATAAAAAGCCTTTTTTGCGCATACCTTCCCATAGTAATAAAGCCTATAACTGGCTCGGAGGGATTATTAACCGAATGAATGTTTCCGTTTATTTGCGAAGGCTGGGCATCAAATATGCTCCCCAATTGCTCTGTGTTTTTCTTTATATTCTGCCAGTAATTAAAAGCATCTTTCGTTAACGCGTATTGATTTACAGTGATACAATATTCGTTACTTAATTTTTCTGAGCTTGAAGCAACAAAAGCAATTGAGTTGTGTGTTATAACATCTTGTGATAGTGTTGCTGTCGAGTTCAAGACAATGGTACTTGAGGCAACGTTCGCCCAGCAAATAAATATCTCATCTTGCGGCGGCCTGGTTATAATGGTGTCAATTGGAGTAGTTAGCGCCTCCAAATCCGATTGATAAGCTGAGTGTATGATCCAGTTTTCTTTATAATCCCACCGGTAATAGCGTGAATTATTTGTTGGGTCATGTGCGGCCGAATAAATTTCGATGCCATTTGACTTGATCCCGAAAGTAAGGCTATCGATAGGCGGTGAATTTTTAACGGGGAGAACATCCGAAAGATAGGTTTTGCCGGCGCTTGTGACAATTTTTAACCGATAAATATCAGGCACGGCATTATTATTTAGGCCGGGCGTGTAATAATACCCATTCCTTATTTCGGTGAACGAAGCAAGTGCACTGCCTGATGGGTCAGCAAGCGTAACTGTAGCCCCCTTCTCGGGAATTGAATTAATCGTATCTGTAAGTTTAACCGTCCGGCTCAATCTTATAATAGTGGAGTCGCTGCCAGTATTAATCACCCCTTCAACGACAAGTACATTCACATTTTTTGCGCTAGCGGGCAGTACGTATGGTTCCCGGCACCGCAAATTTATTAGCAGTACAAGCCCAATTATCAGTGTTGCCTTAAATCTTTTGGTCATAACTTTTTATCTATTTATACCCTGTTAAAACCTGATATTATAATTAACAAATGGAATAGGCCTGGCAAATATGGATAGCTTGTAGCCATTTATAGTCCCGCCCTGCTCCGTAAAATAGGTTGAATAGGCATTTGCCCTACCCGTTAAGTTGTACACACCTATAGTCCACGAGTTATGCGTTAACTGGTGAACTTTGTGGTTGCCCTCAATGTTCATCGAGAAATCGGACCTGAAATAATCCGGTATCCGGTACAAATTCCTGTCAGAATAATATACCCGTTCCGATCCGCCATATTCATATTTGGCAACTGGTAGTGTAATTGGCCGGCCTGTACTATAAGTAACATCTAATGAAATGCTGAACCGATGGCTAAACCTATAATTGCCGGTAAAATTAAAGTTATGCGGTTTGTCGTAATTGGCCGGATAAAAATTACCATTGTTTATCGTTTCGCCCGCATTCGGGTCGTCCTGCTTTAAAAAGGTACGCGAATAAGTATAACTTGTCCAGCCGTTTAACTTACCAGCCGTTTTGCGCACTAAAAATTCAATGCCGTAGGCCTTTCCTTTTGTATTGAGCACTTCCTGCTCAACATGCTGGTTTAGCAGTAAAGTGGCGCCGCTTTTATAATCAAGGTAATCCTTAATCGTTTTGTAATATACCTCAACAGAGGTTTCGATGGTATTTGCCTGGGAATTTCTGTAAAGCCCTAACGACACCTGGCTGCCCAAAGTGGGGGCGATATTCGGATCACTCAGCTTATACACATCTGTTGGCGATATTGCTGTAGAATTTGAAAGTAAATGTAAATATTGCCTTAACGTATTATAGCTTGCCTTTACTGACATGTCTTCATTTAAACTGTAGCGCGCGGCAATTCTTATTTCAGGCCCCTGGTAAGTATTAATTACCTTCCCGCTTTTATAGGTAACGCTATCCAGTACGTTCACACTTGTTTTTGGCAGGCCAGCGCCGTAGTAACTTACTGTTTTAGGACCTAAATAATCATATAGCGAGTACCGTAAACCTACGTTTAACGATAAATCGGGAGTGATGTCATACTTATCGCCTATGTACAGGGCACTCTCCAGCGCCTGTTCAGGAGCCACCGTTACGGGTACAATCAGCGATGCCTGCCCCTGGGGTTCAAAATCACCGGGGTTCATATTGTAATAAATAGTGCTTACGCCAAAATCAAGGGTATTGTTCCGGTTTAAATAGTAAGTAAAATCGGCTTTAACGTTTGTTTGCTTTACAGCGAAGTGAAGTTGATAACCATCTACCGCGATAGCAGCGCTCGAAATGCTGTACTTATAATCGTCAACCCCCGCCATTAACACGCTAAACAGCTTATTGTTAAAATTATGCTTCCATTTAATATTTATATTTCTGTTGCTGTAGGCATAAGCGGTATCGCTATTTAACTTAAAATTATCATTGCTTAAATAACTGCTTAAATAAATATTATTCTTTTCGTCGATCTTATGGCTGATATCAAAATTAAAATCATAAAAAGATGCCGAACTGTGTTTATATGCTTCGGGTAATAATTGCAGCAGCCAATCAGAATAGGTGGTGCGTGCACCGAATATAAACGATGTTTTATCCTTTATTATAGGGCCCTCCAAATTTAATCTGCTTGTTAGCAAGCCAATACCCGCCGACCCGGTAAATTTCTTTTTATTGCCTTCACGGTTAGTTACATCTAAAACAGAGGCCAGGCGACCGCCGTATTTTTCAGGGATACTGCTCTTATACAATTCGATACCTTGTACAATATCAGGGTTAAACGCCGAAAAGAAGCCAAAAAAGTGTGACGGGTTATATATAGTAGCACCGTTAAGCAGAACAAGATTTTCATCAGCCGAACCTCCCCGTACGTTAAATCCGGTTGTGGCTTCTCCTACCGATTGTACGCCAGGCAACATTAACACCGTACGTAACACATCAGCCTCACCA
>DATCES010000466.1:0-5496 GCA_036509935.1 Mucilaginibacter sp. | reverse complement strand
ATTTACTTTAACAACAACCCGGATGCGCGTATGTTCACCGGCAAAATATTAACCCTGGGTGGCAGCTACCAGGTGAGCCAGTTAAGCGCTGATACTTCTTTCGGCGATCTTTCGGCCGTGCTGATGAAAAACCTGCCGCTGTGGGCCGAACTCCATCGCACACCACACATGGATATCGCTTTGCTGGAAGATTTTGAAGATAAGATCGAAAAAATAGCCCGTGCCACTATTGATGTTAATGTTACCAGCCTTAGCGGCGTACCTACATGGAATATTTTATTGTTTAAACGCATATTAGAGATTACCGGCAAAAAAAACCTGCTGGAGGTATGGCCGAACCTGGAGATGTACTTCCACGGCGCTGTGAATTTTACTCCTTACCGCGAACAGTTTAAAAAACTGATCCCAAAGGATGATATGTACTACCTGGAAAGCTACAACGCTTCCGAAGGTTTTTTTGGCATACAGGATACCCGCGAACCCGGCGAAATGCTGCTGATGCTTGACTATGGCATATTTTACGAATTTCTGCCAGTAGAGGACATACACAAGGAAAACCCCCAAACACTTACACTTGATGAAGTGGTGCCTGATAAAAATTACGCACTCATCATAAGTACCAATGCCGGCCTTTGGCGGTATATGATAGGCGATACGGTCCGCTTTACGTCGCTCTCGCCATTCCGCATTCAAATTACCGGGCGTACCAAACATTTTATCAATGCTTTTGGCGAAGAAGTGATTATTGATAATGCCGAGCGCGCACTCGATGAAGCCTGCCAGCAAACCGGGGCCATTATCCGTGATTATACTGCTGCCCCAATTTATTTTAACGGCGACAAAAACGGAGCCCACGAGTGGATTATCGAATTTGAAAAGAAGCCAGCCGAATTTGAGCGTTTTGTTGACATCCTCGATGAAACGCTCCGCCGCATAAACTCCGATTATGATGCCAAGCGCTTTAAAGACATGGCCCTGGGCCGCCCAATAGTCCGCAAAGCCCCCGAAGGCACTTTCTTTAACTGGATGAAGGAAAGGGGCAAAATAGGTGGCCAGCATAAAGTACCCCGCCTGGCGAATGACCGCGAATATGTTGACAGCATTTTGAAAATGATGGAGTTGGTGGGGTGAGGGCCGGTTGAATTATTGAGTTGTTGAATTTAACAGTAAAATGCGGGAGAGCAGGACTAAGCCAAATCTAATCGCTTTTAATGTTGTAATGCTGAAGCCCTTGTTCGCCAGAACAAGGGCTTCAGCATTACAAACCTTTATAGAACATGCAGCAACATTTTATCTCAAAACAACATCATTGCAAATTGAACCAAAAGTTTCGGCGCTCATCGCTTTTAAATTAACGTTTTTACCATTTACAGATATAAACGCTACTACCGGAGGCTGGGTAAAATATTTGTAATCACTTGACCATGGACTTGTTAGCATACCATAAGGTGCAGAACCACCGCCGCCATTATTGATAGTATAAAAAGGACGGCTGATTTTTATTCTTTGGCCAGTGTAATCATCTTTATAAATTTTAGATTGAGGGGTTATTTGAATGAAAGAAAAATTATGTTTATCGCCTGATAAAAAAGAAATGAATTTTTTGCTTTTGTTTACACAGCAGTCAAGTATTTCGTCCCTACGTTCTATGGTTCCTTTTGGAACCGGGACACCGGCAACAACCGCTCTGCTCGTGTTATCGCCCTGCCACCACATTGCATCATCCAAATGGTCGCCATTTGGAAAAGCTGAACCATGTATATTAACAAAAATATGATCGATATTTGGGTTTTTTTCCATCTTATCCATAGTTTCTTTCAGCCATTTCACTTGCTGATCCATGATATAACCTTCGGGATTGCCACTTGTAGCATTAGGATCTTTACTTTCCCAATATTCTGTATTTAACACAATCATCGCTACGTTATCGTAGGTATAATAAAATACATTTTCCTTGTAAGTTGGAAAATCAAGTACTGCCGGGTTAGGATCATAACTTGCACCGTCTTCACTCTGGGGGCCGTTATCCGGGTTAACAAATGCTTTCGCAAATGTTGCTTCGCCCGAATTTGTTGCGTAGGGGAATACTTCGATAGAATAACCTTTTTTTACATCCGGGTTTTTTAACGATTTTGTATTTGGCTCATGGTCGCCAAAGCCCAGGTAAACAGGGGTTTTAAACCAAAATGGTTCTAAGGCACGCTTAAAATTGGCATATTCCATTAAGTGCCCGTCTTCACTTACATTTGCGCCGGTTGTAAAATCACCGGTGGTTTGTATGAAGGCTGCGTTATTAAACATAGCAAGCGCCATTATTTCTCTGGTTGATTGATAGTTAGTACCTCCGAAATCGTTTTCGCCACCACCGGTAGTCGCACGGTTGGCGCTCGCAAACGCGAACGTAAATGGTTTTCTGCCGCCATCTCTTGCAGCGGTTTTAAAATTGTGTTTATCTGTCCTGTCACCATAAGATACGTTATATTCATAGTTGGTGCCTGGTTGCAAACCATTTACCGTTATTTCGTGATGGGTAGCTTCAGCATCATCGCCAAAAGTTTTATCGCCAATGGTTATTTTTGTTTTTACCTGCACCTGGGTCTCGTAAGAAATTACGCAACCTTCCGGGCTAAGTATATTAACCATAGGACCTTCAATAATGGTAGGCACTACCTGGTATGGGCCTTTACCTTCAAACGCGGCACGGCCTTCATATATAATACGGCCACCCGCGTCCATAATCCTGTACCCGATTATTCCTTTTCCTTTATCCTGGAACCTGTAAAAATCATTTGCTTTTGCAAAAACTTTTTTAAACTCTAATAAAGCTTTACCATCTGTCATTTTCACATCCTTGGGCAAAAAAGCAACCGTTGGGTATTCAGCAGTTTCAACATAAGGGCCGTATGCTACTGTTCCGTTAAAACCGGGCATCTGCAAATCAAGCATAATACCGGTTTCTGTACCTGTTGGGTTACCGATCATGTGTGATAACTTGTACATGTCCACTTTATCGGCTTCAACAAAATCATGGCCATCTTTAGTTAAAATTAGTTTGCCATCGGCATTGTATGACAATCCGCTAAGCGAAGCGGGTATAGCCGGCCTACCACTGGTTTGGCAAAAAGACATTCCTGAAACAAACAGCGATGCAAACATTAGGGTTATTTTCTTCATTTTCTTCATTTGATTTTATGTTGATATTAATTCGCCAAATCCTTTTTAGCAAAGCGGATTTGTTTAGGTTTAAACCACATCCAAAAACCACTTAAGGTCAAAAAGAATAAGGACAGCCCCATTATGGACGTATATATTATTTTGGCAACGCCGCCCTTTATTTTAAATAGGTCGTCTATAATTTCGCCATCATGGATTTTAATTATCCATTCCGGCGCTTTTTTTTCAACAGTTTGGAGTACACCTGTTTTTGCGTTTAATTGCACCGTGTATCCATTGGTAAACGAAAACCGGATATACCCTTTGTCTATCCGGGCATCTATGCGGTCTGGTTTATTATCAGCCCCTACTGGTACTTTTGACTTTAAGCCGGTTATCGCCAAATGCTTTAATGAATCTAAAGGGAGCCACTCGTTTAATGATTTGGTGGTTTTTTGTTTTAGGTCGGTATGATAAACCTTACCGGCGAAAAAATCTTTCCATCCCAATAAAATAGCGGTAACTGAAACAACAAAGAAAAAAGCAAACATAACTGCGGCAACATTTTTATGCCATACCCTAGCGGACCGTAGAAGTTGTGCAGATGAAAATGCCATATTGTGAAATTTAAAGGGCCTGGCTTTTAAACCAAGGCCCTATGTTGATAAAATACTTTAAAAATTAATGTTTGTTTCCTGTTCCGTTTGATTGGTAGCAGCCCATATCAACACCAGGCATGGTAACCTCAGTAACCCCGTAAATAGGATCTGTCTTGATTGATGTGCTGGTAATAGAAAAACTGGTTGTACCTTTTCCTATTGCCGGAGAAGTAGATTGCAGGTGGAAGTTAAACCCTGCTACATAAGCAAGCCTGTCTAAAGTAATATAAGCGCCTCCACTCAGGTTTATTGGTAAAGGATAGTTAACAAATTGCGGGTTGTTTTTTCCAATTAATGAACTGCCGTCATAAATTGCCCCAAGTGTATAACCGGTCGGCAAAAAGCTTGAAGGTGCAGGGATATTGCCGGCTTCGGGTTTTGTTAAGAAACTTTGCGGATAAAATTGGTTTGTTAAAACCACACTATCAGCGTAATTATAATTGTTGTTATAAAACATGTGCGCAGTATCGGCTATTAACAAAGCATTTCCCTGATAATTTCCTGTACCAACAATTCGCAGGCCTATCCTGGCATTTACCATTAGGTTATTGTAAACCTTCCCTTTAGCGTTTTGCTCAAAACTGATTGAACCGCCCCGGCCACCCTGGTTGCCGGCACCGCCATAATCATATCTGCGGAAGCCGCCGTTTAATATCGTGTTATTGTAAACAGTTATATCATCCTGCGGCAAAGTGCCACCGTTAGATACTTTAACACCATTCGTACAAGGCCCCATCATCAAATTATAGGCAATATTCCCGGTACAGCCGTTTCCAGCCTCAACCGCTTCTGAACCGTAAATACCTACTTTTTCAATGGTATTGCGCATTATATTGAACTGGCCATATTTTATTTCTACTGCAGCTCCGCCGTCAATACACCCATATATCCACGAATCTTCCAAATCAAAAAATCCGTTTACATTGGTAAACATAATGGCGGCGGCATACCCGCCATTTTTAGTTTTAAAGGTTTGCGCGGTAGTTATTTTACCGCCGGCAAATTCTATGTGGGTATATTTAAAAATCATAAAATTGGAAGTGGAATCGCCAAGTATACCACCCCAAAGTCCCTGATAAGCCGGATCGGTTGCTGGGTCCTGGGTTGGGTTGTCCATTTTAGCCTGGTTTTGAACAGAAAAGTAAATAGGTTTTGCCGAAGTGCCTATTGATAAAAGGTTGCCGTGAACAAAAAAATTATAAAGGCCTTTAAAATAAATTTTAGCGCCCGGCTGGATGTATAAAGTATCACCTTTATTAATTACAACATCACTGGTTACGTAATAAACAGAATCGGACAACATTGTCCCTTTAATGGAACCACCGATATTACCGGCATGAACCTTAGCGCCAATTTGGAAAAGTGGTTTTGAAATTACAACTGAATTGTTGTTGTTTTTTTGGCACGATGATATACTTATCACCAAGGCACTTACAAACATGCAAATAAGCAAGCCTGTTTTCGTTAACATTTGTTTTTTCATTTTTTTAGTTTTAAGCGTAATTTTTATTGTTGGGTTATTGAAATTTGTACTTTAAGCCGGCGAAGATGGATTGTTTGAATTCGTCGCGTTCCACTAAAATACGGTTAGGGTCAGTTTGACCCGGCAGTCCGCCCGGAAAATTGACAAGGTTGTTTTGGTGGAGTATATCCTGGTAAATTTTATTATTTGTTAAATTACTTG
>DATCES010000465.1:0-2641 GCA_036509935.1 Mucilaginibacter sp. | reverse complement strand
GGACACAGATACCTTCTTTCCGCTTACCTGCTGAAGTACTGAACGAAGAAGTTAATTACATACTGGATATGGGCATCCATACCCAATTCAAAACTTATGTATCAAGCCTTAAAGAAATCCTCGCCAAAAATTACGATGCGGTTTTTATCGGCACCGGTTCGCCAAAGGGCCGCGACATAAATATCCCCGGCCGGAAAGAAGGCGCCAATAATATCCATATCGGTGTTGACTGGCTGGCAAGCGTGGCCTTTGAACATATTAATAAAATTGGTAAAAAGGTTATCGTTCTGGGGGGCGGCAATACTGCAATGGATTGCTGCCGTACCTCGCGCCGCTTAGGCGGCGAAGAAGTTAAAGTAGTGGTGCGCAGCCCTTTTAAAGAAATGAAGGCCTCTCCCTGGGAAAAAGAGGATGCGCTGCACGAAGATATTCTTATTTTGGACAATCACGTGCCAAAGGAATTTATAATTGAAGACGGCAAATTAAAAGGAATGACCTTTGAAAAAGTACACGCCGTGTTTAACGAAAAAGGTAAACGGTCGCTTGTGCCAACCGGCGGACCCGAAGTATTTATTGAAGCGGATGATGTGCTTGTTGCAATTGGCCTTGAAAATACTTTTACATGGATAGAAAAAGAAACCGGCGTAAAATTTGACGAATGGGCCATGCCCGTGGTTGATGCCTTAACCTTTCAATCTACCAATAAAAGCGTTTTTTTCGGGGGCGATGCCGCCTTTGGCGCAAAAAATGTGATCACTGCTGTGGCACACGGGCACCAGGCCGCTATTTCAATCGATTTGTACTGCAAAAAAAAGGCCCTTACAGAAAGGCCATCGCCATTTACCAACCTGGTAAGCCAGAAAATGGGCATACACGAGTGGAGCTATGATAGTGATGTAGTGAACGACTTTCGGTATGCAGTGCCCCATGCGGAGAAAAAAGCCACGCTATCCGACCGTAAAATTGAAGTTGAACTGGGTTTTGATATCCAGACAGCTATAAAAGAAGCCCATCGGTGCCTCAATTGCGATGTGCAAACTGTGTTTGAAAAGGACAAGTGCATAGAGTGTGATGCCTGCGTGGATATTTGTCCGACTTCCTGCATCACTTTTACGATGAATGGCGAAGAAGAAGATTTAAGAACGCGTCTGAAAGCTCCGGCTTTAAATATAACCCAGGACCTTTACGTATCTGATATGCTGCCTACAAAACGGGTTATGGTAAAGGATGAGGACGTGTGCCTGCATTGCGGGCTGTGTGCTGAACGCTGTCCCACTTCGGCGTGGGATATGCAGCAATTTTTATATAAAGTTACCCAAGCATGTTAAGTAAAGTAAACAATTTTGTAGTACGATTTGCCAATGTAAACGGCACTGGTTCTGCCAGCGCCAATTACCTTTTTGCCAAAGCTATTTTCAGGATGGGGATTCCGGTTACCCCTAAAAATATTTTCCCGTCAAACATACAGGGACTGCCTACCTGGTACGAGGTGCGGGTAAGCGAAAAAGGTTATCTCGGCCGACGCGAGGGCGTGGATATAATGGTCTGCGTAAATCCGCAAAGCATGCCCGATGATGTAAGGTCGGTAAAAAGCGGTGGGTACTTTTTGTACGACAGCACTAAAAAACTGCATCCTGAACTGATACGGGATGACGTAAATTATATCGGGGTGCCATTAACAGAAATATGCCTGCGCGAATTTACCGATCCGCGCCAGCGCCAATTGTTTAAAAATATTATTTATGTGGGCGCCCTGTCTGCGTTGCTCGGCATTGAATTTGAAGTGCTTGAACAATTACTTGCAGAACAGTTTAACGGCAAGGAAAAACTTATTGCGCCTAATGTAAAATCCCTGAAACTCGGGATACAGTACATTCATGAAAATTATACCTGGCCCTTAGATATGCGGCTGGAACGGCGCGACCTGATAGGCGACAAGATAATGATTGACGGCAATGCTGCCTGCGGACTTGGCGCCGTTTACGGCGGCGCTACAGTAGTGGCCTGGTATCCCATTACCCCCTCTACTTCGGTTGCGGAGGCTTTTGAAATGTATGCCGGAAAAATGAGGGTTGATAAAGAAACCGGGAAGAAAAACTTTGCAATTATACAAGCTGAAGATGAACTGGCCGCAATTGGGATGGTGATTGGCGCAAACTGGAACGGGGCGCGTTCATTTACCGCTACCAGCGGACCGGGACTGTCATTAATGAATGAGTTTTTAGGTTTGGCCTATTTTGCCGAAATACCCGCCGTACTGATTGATGTTCAGCGAACCGGCCCATCAACCGGTATGCCTACGCGCACCCAGCAATCGGATATAACGCTTGCGGCTTACGCTTCGCACGGCGATACCAAACAGGTGTTGCTTTTCCCCGCAACCCCAAAAGAATGTTTTGAAATGACCGCCGGTTCTTTTGACCTGGCCGAACAATTGCAGACGCCAATAATAATGATGAGCGACCTGGACCTGGGAATGAACGACCATATATCTGAACCCTTTGAATGGGATGATAAACGAAAATATAACAGGGGGAAGGTGCTCAGTGCCGAAGACCTGGAAGAAATCCCCCGTTTTGGCCGCTACCTGGATGTTGATGGCGATGGTATAACTTACCGCACAATTCCGGGCACACACCCT
>DATCES010000464.1:0-7273 GCA_036509935.1 Mucilaginibacter sp. | reverse complement strand
GCTTTGATGGCTTGCCAGCTTATAGTTATAAAAGCAATAGTGACAGCAGTTATCCCTGCGGCCGCAAATACCCACCATTGAATGTTGATACGGTACGCATAGTCCTGTAACCATTTATTCATAGCATACCAGGCGATAGGGCTGGCTATTACCAATGAAACAACAACGAGCATTAAAAAATCTTTTGAAAGCATGGCGGTAATATTTGCCACGCTTGCGCCCAATACCTTGCGTATGCCAATTTCTTTCACTTTCACCTGGGCGGTGTAGGTTGCCAGGCCAAATAAACCGAGGCACGATATCAATATGGCAATTGCCGCAAAGGCGCTGAAAAGCGTGCCCGACCGCTGGTCGGTTTTATACATGTTGTCATAATCCTCATCTAAAAACTTATAGTCAAATGGGAAAGCCGGGTTATACTGTTTCCATATTTTCCCGACTGCTTCAATGGCTTTCGGCGCGTCTTTCCCGGTTGTGCGGACTGCCATCCTCCAGTTATTCGCCGGCTGGTAAGCAAAAATCGCAGGTTCAATCTTTTGTTTCAGCGATGCAAAATGGAAATCTTTTACCACCCCGATAATCGTTCCGTTAACCTGGTGCAACTTAAACCGTTTGCCAATGGGGTTGGTGATACCTATTCCGCGTACGGCGGTTTCGTTCAGGATATAACGGCCCGAATCGGTTTTATAACCTGAAAATCCAGTCCCGGCAGCTATCTTCACTTTGAAAAAATTCATGTAATACTGATCGATGTACATCGGATGGATCAGGAACATTGTATTCGGGCCTTTGCCATCCCAATCGGTATCACTGGTATTATTGCCTATACTGATAATATTATCGCTTGAACTGGTAACGCCATATATGCCGGGCTGATTAAGCAATTCGGCGCGCGCTGCCGCGTAGTTCTTCTGCATATCCCGCATTCCGAATGAAAAAACATAAGATTTATCGTATCCCAGTTCCTTTTCCCGTATAAATTTTAACTGGCTGTTGATTATTATTGTCCCGATGATCAGCCCGATAGAAAACACAAACTGGATAACGACTAATATTTTGCGGAACGCGGCATTTCCAACCCCTAATGATACTTTGCCTTTTAATGCACTAATTGGCTTAAAGGACGATAATAATAAAGCCGGGTAAATGCTTGAAGCAGTTAGCGTTGCCAAAACTGTAAACCCTATTACTTTCCAAACGCCTGCATCGAGCAGGTTAAACTGCATTTGCTTGCCTGAGACATTATTGTATAAAGGCATCAGTATTTCAATAGCAACAAACGCCAATAGTAAGGCTATTGAAAAAAACAAGGCGGTTTCGATAATAAATTGGGCAAAAAGCTGCTTTTTTCCGGCCCCGATTATTTTACGGATGCTTACTTCTTTTGAGCGCAGCATAGCGCGCGCTGTTGACAGGTTTACATAATTAATGCAGGCAATGAGCAATATAAAAATAGCTACAATTAAAAATATACTTACAGTTTGCATACCCGAGGCGCTGCCATCGGGGTTATACAGGTGTATTTGTGTAAAGCGCTGCAACAGGTATTTAACTTTTGAGGCATCATGCCCCGGCTGGTGCTGAATATGTATTTTGGTCAGCTTATCGGCGATGGCCTGCACGGATGTACCAGGCTGCAACTGCAAAAAGGTAGTGGTATAATAATTGCCCCAATCCTCATCCATTGACCAATTACCCTTACCGGAATATTGATTTTTTCGCACTTTCATAGAAAAAAGCATATCAAATTTAACGCTCGAGTTTTCGGGCGGATCGGCCATTAAGCCGGCCACAATGTAATTATCCTTATTGTCTGCCAATATGGTTTTACCAATGGGATCGGCATCTCCAAAAAAACGTTTTGCGCTACTTTGTGTTATGATAATTGATTTGTCATTTGGAAAAGGCGCTTTAACATTCCCCTTTAATAGCTTAAAATCGAATATTTTAAAAAAAGAAGGGTCAACATACCAATTCCCGTTACCGCCGGGGCTTAACAGTTTGTCCCTATACCTGAATACGGAATAATCATAATTATAAACAAGTCTTACTGCATTTTGCACACCCGGCACTTCCTTAAGCGCGTAAGTGGCTACCGGCCCCTGTACGCCGGCCCATACCTGTTTACTACTGCCGGTGCCAATCTGGGCATCCATCTGGTAAAGCTGAGCGGCTTTGGTATGGAACCTGTCGAAACTTAGTTCATCATTTACCCACAGTAAGATGAGCAAGCCAACTGTGAGGCCGAGCGTAAGCCCGGCAATGTTGATGGCGGCGTAAAATTTATTCTTTAAAATGTTGCGCCAGGCGGTTTTGAAATAGCTTCGTATCATTTTGTTTGGTTCATTGGTTTATTGGGTCATTGGGGTTCAGCCCCCTCTAAATCTCCCCCGCCAGCTGGCGGGGAGACTTTTTTGATTTTTTCTTTATTCATAACAGCTTTCCTTTTTTAAGTCCTCCCCAACCGGTCCAACGGACTCCTGTGGAGGGGAGGATTTAGGTGGGGGCTATGCCCCTATTCGCTCCTCAAACTATCTACCGGATTTGCAATCCCTGCCCTTATGGCGTGGTAGCTTACTGTAATAATTGCCGTTATTACCGCTGCTGCCCCTGCAGCAGCAAACATCCACCAGGATATCTGGATACGGTAAGCAAAATTTTGCAGCCAGTTATGCATTGCCCACCAGGCTATTGGCGAAGCGATAACTATTGCCAGTGTAACCAGCTTCAAAAAATCCTGCGACAGCAAAGCATTTATTGACGCCAGGCTTGCGCCCAATACCTTGCGGATGCCAATTTCTTTCGCGCGCTGTTCAATGGTAAATGCAGCAAGGCCGAATAACCCCATGGTAGCCAGTATAATTGCTATACAGGTAAATATGCTGAATATCGAGGCCAGCCGGTCTTCGGCTTTATATTGCTGGTTAAAGGCGTCGTCCATAAAGGTATAATTGAAAGGCGCATCCGTATCATATTTCTTATAAATGTCCTGCATGGCCTTCATTAGTGTTGGCATATTGGTATGCGGCCCAATTTTTGCGAACAAGTTGCATCCGAGTTTTCTGTAATAGTTGCTGCTGTCATCAACTACAGACAGCGCCATTGGACCAATGGCAGATTGCATTGATGTGAAATTAAAGTTTTTTAATACTCCGGCTATTTGTATTCGTTGTTCGCCTATTTGTATGAAAGCGCCTATTGGGTTTGCAGGCAAGTGCAATGGCCCGATCGCAGCTTCGTTTATGATCATGTTATTACGGAATGAAAGGTCGGTATTGGCAGCCGGAGCGTATTTCCATTTTAAACCGAGGGTTGTAATAAACTGGGAATTTGCGATAACAGAAACTACGCCAACCTTTTCATCCTTAGTTTTGCCATTTGCATTAAACATATCAAAGCCCTTAAACATGGCATAATGCGATGTTGCAACATTAGTTACGCCGGCAAGGGACTGTATATCATGCTTAAATGCCGGGTAGTTTTTACCCATGCTGTTTGCTATCTGTATCATCACAACATTATCCTTATCAATCCCTGTGTCCGAATGCCTGAAAAAGTATAGCTGGCGATCGATAATTATCCCGCAAATGATCAATCCTACCGATATGGCAAATTGAAGCGTAGTAAATATTTTGCGCACGGTAATGCCACCGGCTTGCTTGCTCATTTTACCCTTTAATGTTATAACAGGGTTAAATCTCGACAAGACTAATGATGGATAACTTCCTGAAATTAAGACTGTTATTATCAATAAGCCAAACAAAAGAAGTATCACGACCGGGCTATACAAAAATGAATTATCGATTTTGAGCTGTATTATATTTAAAAACCAGGGTGTGATTAAATAACATAACAAATAACCCAGCACAAACGATAAAACCGTAAACAGCGCTGATTCCACATAAAATTGCATAGCTATCGTTTTACGGCTTGCACCTGAAACTTTACGAACGCCTACTTCTTTTGCCCTTAGGGTTGCCCTTGCGGTTGAAAGGCTCATATAGTTTACCAGGGCCAGCAATAAGATCAAAACGGCAATAAGCGGAAATATTTTAAGGTATTTTATATTCGAAGAATCGCCGGAGTTGTTTTTCAAATGCACATCGGGCAAAGCCGTAAACGAAAATTTTATACCGTCGAAAGATTTAGCCTTTTTGGCCATCAGGTCAATTCCTTTGGCCAGCCGGGCCGTATCACCGGCATTTCTTAATTGCAGGTAAACATTAAAGGTTCCATAGGTCATTTGCTGCGGGCCAACGCCATATCTTGGGGCTATCTTCATAACCAACATGCTTTGGCAGGAGGTAACAAAATTGAAGGTGATTGACGAATTTGACGGCGCGTTTTCTGCAACCCCGGTAACCTGGTACGTATAGGCGCTATCAGTTTTTATAACTAATGTTTTTCCAACCGGGTTCTGGCTGCCAAAATACTTTTTAGCCATGTCCCTTGATAAAACAACAGTAAAAGGCTTGCTCAGCACATTGCCTGCTGATCCAGACAGTAGTTTAAAAGAAAAGAAATTAAAAAAACCAGGGTCGGCAAATAATAATTTATCTTCAGCAAACTTCTTTGCTGAAGATGACGGATCAGTAACAACTACCGGGTTCTCGTTAAAGTAAGGCAGCGTGCACATATATTCTTCAACAAGTGGCTGATTTTGTTTGATCAGCGGCCCTGAAGCATAGCTCATCGGGACATTGGGAATAAATATGCGATCAGCATTTTTATGAAAGCGGTCGTAGCTCGTCTCGTGGGCCACATACATCATTATCATCATACAAACAGCCAGCCCAACGGCCAGGCCCGAAATATTGATCAGGCTATACAACTTTTGCTTTGTTAAGTTGCGCCAGGCGATTTTTATATAGTTGATTATCATTTTGTTGGGTTCATTGGTTTATTGGTTCATTGGGGTTCAGCCCCCTCTAAATCTCCCCCGCCAGCTGGCGGGGAGACTTTTTTGATTTTTTCTTTATTCCTAACAGCTTTCCTTTTTTAAGTCCTCCCCAACCGGGGGAGGATTTAGGTGGGGCTATACCGCTACTCGCTCCTCAAACTCTCCACCGGGTTGCTCAAGGCCGCTTTTATTGATTGAAAACTTATGGTAATCAGCGCGATAGTTATAGTTACCCCTGCTGATAATGCAAAAACCCACCAGTTTATTTCGGTGCGGAATGCAAAATCCTGCAGCCATTTGTTCATCGCGAACCATGCTACCGGGAAAGCAATAATTGAGGCAATGATCACGAGCCTTAAAAAATCTATTGAAAGCATGGCAACCACATTCTGTACTGATGCGCCTAATACTTTCCTTATGCCTATTTCTTTGTTACGGCGTTCGGCGGTATAGATGGCCAGGCCGAGTAAACCCAGGCAGGCTACCGTAAGCGAGAGAAAAGTAAATACACTGAATACTTTACCCATGGTTTGATCGGTTTTATAAAGCGCATCAAATTCGGCATCCATAAAGCTGTAATCAAAAGGTGTGCCGGGGGCAAACTCTTTCCATTTATTCCGGATACTATTTAGTGTTGAGTTATAGCTACCCGGCTTTATCCTTACTGTTAAATAAGATCCGCTGATTTGATAGGTTTTTGATGTCGTATAAAACAAAGCAAAAGGTGTAAAATCGCTGTGCAACGATTCGACATTAAAATCCCTTACAACACCTATTACTGTAAACTTTTGGTTATCATGCCCGGGGTAGGTTATTGATTTGCCAATGGGATCCTTCCACCCTATTTGTTTTGCCGCATTTTCATTTAAAATTACCGATGCTGAATCGTTAAAGCTTTTTGAAAAAGCCCTTCCTCTAAGCATTTTTAATTTAAGTGTTGGGATAAATGCATCATCAACAATATAGGAGGAGACTGCAAGGGTGTTCTCCTCGTTTTTAACATTATCTCCGTTTGATTCGGGCACATACCCATCTTCAAATGAATTTTTGGATGGTAAACTTGTTGATATAGTTGCGTTGACTACCTGGGGCAGCAGTAACAATTCCTGGCGCAAACTTTCTTCACTTTTCCCGAGCCTGTCGGCATTGGCAATGATTACTACATTATCTTTATTAAAGCCAAGGTCCTTTGTTTTGCTGTAAATTAATTGTTTATAAATAATAACGGTGCTTATAATAAGTACCGTTGAAACTGTAAACTGGAAAACCACTAAAACATTACGGGTAAAAAAACCACTGCCATTGCTTTTAAGCAAACTGCCGCCTTTTAATATACTTACCGGTTTAAATGAAGTAAGGAAAAAAGCAGGATAGCTGCCAGCAAGCAAACCGGTAACTAAAACAACGGCTAAAACGGCCAACCATGTCTTATAATTGAGAAACACACCTGCTGAAAGCGCTTTTGCCGCTAACTGGTTAAATGCAGGAAGTACTGCTATAACTATTAAAATGGCAACAATTGCTGCAAACAAGCTATAAAGTATAGCTTCGGTAATAAATTGACGGATCAATTGATTCCTTAAAGAGCCCCAAACCTTCCGGATACCGATCTCTTTTGCCCTTTTGACCGATTGGGCGGTAGAAAGGTTCATGAAATTTACACAGGCTAAAAGAATGATAAACAAAGCGATAGCTGAAAAAATATACACGTATTTAATATCACTTTGTACGATATACCTTGAACCGATATTTGCTGAATATAAATGCTGCCGGGCTATTGGCTGCAAATGCAGGTCCCATTTGCCGCCTTTTCTTTTAAACTCATCAAAGGGCTGGCCGATGCGTTTAAATGCGCTGGCCGCCTGTTGTTTAACCATTGCCGGGAGTTTACTGTCAAATGCCTGCATGCTTGCCTCATCGTTTGGAATATTTGGTTTAAGCTTTACATAGGTGCTCATTTGCAGCCAAACCCAGCTCCAATTAAAACGATTAACTGGCGGGACGCTGGCTGTAGTTTGCAGCATATCAAACTGAATGGATGATTGTTTTGGAATATCTTTTAAAACCGCTGTAACAATAAATGGCTTTGAATATTCATCAAAAATTAAAGTTTTGCCTATGGGCGAGGCATCACCAAAATATTTTTTTGCGGCTTTTTGGGTAAGCACAATTGAATTTATGCCGTTTAAACAGGTTGCAGCACTACCAGCAATTAAGGGGTAATTAAAGAATTTTAAAAAATTTGAATCAACGGCAAGCAGGCTTTTTTCGGTTATTGAACTTTTTTGCCCTTTATTTTCATAATGAATAATTTCATCCCCGGGCAAATACATCCGGGTATAGCTTTCTATTTCCGGAAAATTATTCATTAAT
>DATCES010000463.1:0-2442 GCA_036509935.1 Mucilaginibacter sp. | reverse complement strand
AAATGCGCTCCCTTTTGAACTGCTTGCTAAATCAATGCCTCAGAATATCCTGGCAAAACACAAAAATAACCCGGTGCAAATTGAGGCGCTGATATTTGGGCAGGCAGGTTTTTTGACGGGTGGCCTGGCTGACGAATACCCCCTAAAACTAAAAAAAGAATATGGTTTTCTGCAAAAAAAATATCAGCTAACGCCTGTTGAAAATCACTTATGGAAGTTTATGCGTTTACGGCCCCTTAATTTTCCGACAATCAGGCTTGCACAATTCGCGGCTTTGGTAGTAAGTTCCAATCATTTATTTTCAAAATTATTGGAGATCAGGGACGTTAAAGGCTTAAGGGACTTGTTTACAGACATAAAGGTTAACCCTTATTGGGAAACTCATTACCGTTTTGATGTAGGATCAACCCCTTCGGCAAAAAACCTGGGGCCTGCATCTATTGATGTTTTGCTTTTAAATACTTTGGCATTATTTTTATTCAGTTACGGCAAGCATAACCAAATACAGCACTATATTAACCGCAGTTTGCAGTTATTGGAATATTTGCCAAACGAAAACAATAAAATTGTAACAGATTTTAGTAACTTAGGGGTGAAAATAAAAACAGCTTTTGAATCGCAGGCGTTGCTGGAGTTAAAAAACAACTATTGTAACTATAAGAAATGCCTGCAATGCGGCGTTGGTAACAGGATATTAAAATTGGCGTGATATGTTGCAAAGGATATTAACTTTTTTTGAACGGTACTCGTTCGGGGTATGTACCTATCTTGGTGAAAAATTTAATGTTTCAATCGCCAAGATCAGGTTGTTTTTTATTTACTCCTCATTTCTGGCTGTAGGATTTCCCTTAATATTTTACATTTTTGCAGGTATAGTGCTTGATATACGGAATTATGTAAAAAGGGTGCATACAAGGGTTACTGATCTTTAAATTCCGGCTTGACGGAAAGCAGTACGCTGGCGGGCCTGGTAAGGCGAGGTTGGCAATCACCTCATGCTGTGCAATTTTGCACAAAAAAATTTTTGACTTTATAGGAGCCCCCTTTGAATGGTTTGGAATCCGTGGAAAGAATAGCCCATTAAAAAATCCTACCCGTGTTAAACCGGCAGGATTTTAATATTTAATAAAGTCTCCCGCCAGCTGGCGGAGGAAATTTAGAGGGGCTTTGCAGCAATCCTCAACGCTTCGTTATTTTTAGCTATCTGGCTATGTCTCGGTTCAGCAGAACGGTTTCCGGGTTCCAAATCGGTAGCCAGCTTTAAAAACTGAACTTGCAACCTCGAAACTGTTTTGTTCTTTCTGTCTTTTCTTTTTAAACGGGTAACGCCCATGGTTTTATATTTTTAATGTTTTTAATTCCCTGAGGTCGGGAGCGGATTCGAACCGCTGTAGGAGGTTTTGCAGACCTCTGCCTAGCCACTCGGCCACCCGACCAATTTTCAAGGTTGCAAAAATAGCAATTATTTATGGGCTGCCAATATTATTTGTACGATTTTCGGTTTATTTCTGAACAAATTAATGCCGTTGCTACGGCAACATTTAATGATTCGGCATTTCCTATGCGGGGGATAGTTACCGCTTTGTTGATCAAATTCATGATTTCCGGTCGTATCCCATTGCCCTCGTTGCCCATTACTATCAACCCTTCGCTGCCAAAATCAGTATGATAAATATTCCCGCCGTTTAACACCGCGCCAAATACCGGGATTGTTATCTGTGCTAAAACAACAGATAAATTCACATAATGCACATTTATCCGCGAAAGCGAACCCATGCTCGCCTGCACTACTTTTGGGTTATATGCATCCACAGTATCCTCCGAACAAATAATATCCCGGATACCGAACCAGTCTGCTGTGCGGATTATAGTACCCAGATTGCCGGGGTCCTGTAGGTTATCTAAAACTAACGAGAACTTTTGTTTGAGCATTGTGTTATTTAATACGGGCCAGGTGGGTATTTTAACCAGCGCTATTAGGTCCTGGGGGGTTTTAAAACTGCTGATCTTTTGAAGGTCTGTAACAGAAATTTCAGATATGTTTATTTTTTGGGATAATTTCAGCACTTTTGGATTGAATGAAGCAGTATGGTAAATAGCTTCGATTTGGTACCGGGAATTAATAAATTCAATAACCGATTTATAACCTTCAACCAAAAATAAGCCGTGTGTTATGCGATCTTTTTTATGTTGTACGGATTTTAATAAACTGATTTGAGATTTTGAAAGCATACTTTAAACCCAATGGTTACCCTTTTGCAATATTAAGTATTCTTCTGATATTTTTGGTTTCGGGCTGTAGTTTAACACGCCGGCTCACCGCTGACCAGGCGCTGGTACGTAAAATCACCATGAAAGGAATGGACGAGGATTACGCTGAAACAGCGGTAAATTATGTAGATAAGGGACAACAACCTAATAATGTAATTAACCTTCAAATTT
>DATCES010000462.1:0-2117 GCA_036509935.1 Mucilaginibacter sp. | reverse complement strand
GGGTTTGAAAGGGACCGGGTGCTGGAGGGCATTTATGCTGAATTTACAATCGGCTATACGCTTTTGGGCATAGCGTTTGTTTTGTGGGGTAATATCAGTGTTGCTTAAATATTTTTCAAGGTATTGTTGTGCATCGTCATAACGGGATATATTAAATTCTTCATCGCCAATTTTAAGATAAACAGAACGGTTATAATCAGGATTGAGCCTTATTACTTTCAGGTATTGCAAAATAGCCAGCTGATGTTGCTTCGTCAGGCGGTAAACGTCTGCTAAAACAAAATGTGCTTCCACAAATTTATCATCGGCCTCTGTAGCTTTTTGTAATTGGGCGATAGCCTCATCATAAAGATCTTCATCTAAACTTTGGTTGGCTAATGCAAAATATTTTATCGCCTGTTTGTTCGCAGTAGCGTACTGTCTTTGCTGTGCGGATGCAAGAACGGGTAAAAAAAACAGCAAAACCGGGAAGATAATAAACCTCATTCCTTTTGATACGGTATATCGTACGCTAAGTTACATTAACTATGTGAAATTAGGTAATGGTTGATTAAGTTGATCAGGTTGGAATTGTTTTATAGATTGTAAAGGTTATAAGAGTTGTAATTGTTGCAAGGTTGTAACGTCAGGAGCCAATCCAAAGACGGCAATTCAATGACTTATTGACCCAATGACTCAATGAGCTATAAACCACTCACATAATCAACCCAATCAACACTCACTTAATAAACCTAAGGTATATTCAAATATTTGTGCGTTTGCAGGGATATTTCCCATTGAGGGTTGTTCATAACATACGCAACAATCAAGGGTGTCATC
Organism: Mucilaginibacter sp.; assembly: GCA_036509935.1. Lineage (GTDB taxonomy): Bacteria > Bacteroidota > Bacteroidia > Sphingobacteriales > Sphingobacteriaceae > Mucilaginibacter. The sequence goes on along the minus strand of DATCES010000462.1, from coordinate 1,298 downwards.
TCTTTTGACTTTGACCATTCGGGCTGTAGGAAAAGTTTGCAGTTTGGCGAAACCAGTTTTGCATTTTGTTCGGCAAAAGCTAAGTCTGATTTATTAAATACAATCACTTTAAGTTCATCGGCTTTTCCGGCAACATAGGTAACCGGGGCTTTAAATTTTTTTGGCGATAAACAAATCCAGTCCCAACTGCCCGACAGCGGGTATGCTCCCGATGTTTCGATAAAAGTTTTAATGCCCTTTTTTTGAAGCCCTGCGGTTAAGTAATCAAGGTTATATATCAAGGGTTCGCCGCCGGTAACTACCACCGCTTTCGCAGGATATTTGGATGCGTTTTCAATAATCCGATCAGCATAGGTAAGGGCATGTAATCCTGCATCCCAGCTTTCCTTAACATCGCACCAGTGGCAGCCAACATCGCAGCCACCCAGGCGTATAAAATAGGCAGCTTTTCCGGTATGGAACCCCTCGCCCTGTATCGTATAAAACTCTTCCATTAAAGGAAGTTGCGTACCATCTTCCGGAATTTGATGTGCCATAGTGAGTTGCAAATTTACTTATTTTGAGGTTAAAGGCGAAAGGTTAAAGGCAAAAGGCTTTTTAATAACGGAAAATGCTTCGTCTTCCGGACTTTACTGACTTTCCCGACTTTCGGACTAATTTTGCCTTTCTCCTTTTTTTTACTATCATTACTTAAATTTTGCGCTATGAAAAAATTTTGCTGGCCCATTCTGTTTTTCGTACTGCTTTGCCTGTCATCATGCGTTGATATTGAAGAACATTATGATTTTAAACCCGACGGCTCATGTAATGTATTGTATAGCTTTGATATGAGCAGCGCCGTATCAGTATTGATGAACCTGATGACCGATTCCATAAAAGAAACGCCTCAATTTTCGATAGTAAAGGATACCGCACTTAATTTTTATTCGGCGCTGCCCGACAGTACGCAGCGGAAAATGACGCTTGAAGAAGCAAACATGGCTAAAGGAAGCAACCTTTCGGTGAAAATGGACCTTAAAAAAAATATAATGAAAGTGGGGATAAACCACCTGGCGAAAAATTCGGCCGATCTGGAATATTATCTGAAGCACCTTTCAAAAATGTCGTTGAATGACCAGTTAAACAGTGTGACGAAAAACAATAAAAAAAATGGGGGTTTTGATGCCCAGCAGTTGGTAGCGGGCGAGGACTATTATTCGTATGAGATAACCCCGCATAAATTTTACAGGATTATTGATAAATCAAAATTTAACGCGTTTTTAAAGAAAACATCTTCGGCTTTTGCCATGGCAAAGGCA
>DATCES010000461.1:0-2112 GCA_036509935.1 Mucilaginibacter sp. | reverse complement strand
GGGAAGAGCCGGCTCCTGCTTATTTACAGTAATCAGAATGAACGGTCCGTTTTATTTAAGGATGAATTGGACAGGCTACAACAAAACAACCCGGAAAGGTTCCATATTATCCACTTGTTAAGCAGCGTGGGCAACAGGCTTAATAACCTTGCGGTTGAGCAAATCGTCCGCCAAAATGTAAAATACAGCTTAAATAATGCCCTGTTTTATATCTGTGGCCCGTTTGCCTATATGCGCATGGTAAAGTTAACCTTGCTGTTCATCGGCATTGGGCCGGGGCAAATACGTAAAGAAAATTTTGTGCTGGAAACAGTAAAGGTTACCCGAAGCGCTATAAATTACGCGCCCAGAAAGATACGCATCCATTTTAAAAACGAAACTTACGACCTTATAACCGGCGAAAACCAATCTATATTACAAGCGGCCTTGCAAAACAATATACAACTGCCTTACAGCTGCCTGGTGGGGGATTGTTCTACCTGCGCTGCAACATGCAAAAGGGGGAAGGTGGAGATGGTAAACAATGATGTGCTGACAGATGCCGACCTGGCAGCAGGCTGGATATTAACCTGTACCGGGCACCCATTAACGGATGATGTGGTGATTGAGTATTAGTTTGAACCATATCTGAAGATATTTTTCATCTTCGTTCGTTCTTTTCTTATATTTATATGGGAATAAATACCGCTTAAAACATAGCTAAGATATGGATAGGAAGATTGCTAAGGTTGTTAACCATATTAAGATGGAAGATGAGGACTATTTAGATGTAGTTTTTTGGCGTTCGAAAAGCATGGCTGAAAGATTACAGGAAGTTACCCGTTTAAGAAGAAATTATTATACCTGGTTAAACGGTTCATTTCCCGAAAAGATGACTAAAGTTGCCAATATAAGACCAAATGATTTTTGAAAAGGATTTTATTGATTTTATTGAGTTGCTAAACGCCCACAATGTTGAATACATGGTTGTAGGCGCGCATGCTTTAGCTTATCATGGCAGGCCCAGGCATACAGGCGATCTGGATATTTGGATTAAGCCCAGTTTGGAAAATGCGGATAAAATGGTTAATGTGCTTAAGGATTTCGGGTTTGAGTCTTTAGGGCTTATAAGAGAGGATTTTTTAAAAGAAAACTATGTTACGCAACTGGGTTACCCGCCGTTAAGAATTGATATTTTAAATGCAATATCAGGAGTTAATTTTGACGATGCTTATAAGGGAAGGATACTCGGTCAGAATGACGATCTAAATATCTCATTTATAAATATTTCCGACTTCATCGCAAACAAGCAGGCATCTGGCAGGGCCAAAGATTTAGGGGACATTGATGCACTTAAAAAGTTGAAAAAAAAATAAATGGCCAATTATTGTTCATTATTCACCGCCAGGTAATGTTGGAACCGGAGTTTAATCCGTTTCATTCTTATTGCAAAGCCCCGGTTGATGACCTTTGAAATGGTTTTTATCCGGCCAGGCAACGCAGGTCAGTGGTGGTAAACCTGTTCACCATATCCTTTAAAATAGCCCGCGCCCGGTGCAGGTTGGTGCGCGATAATAATTCAGTTATCCCCAAAGTATCCCCAATCTCCTGGTGCGAATACCCTTCAATGGCATACATATTGAAAACCGAACGGTAGGTATGCGGCAATGTTTGTATCATATCCAGCAGTTCCTTTGCTTCGAGGCCATGGGCATTGTAGCCGTTGCCGGCAGCGGTATTGCCGTCGGTAAAATCGTCTACCAAAACAATGTGTTTAAGTTTGCGGTAGCGCGAGATAGCGCTGTGCACCATAATGCGGCGTATCCAACCTTCAAGATTGCCTTCGCCGCGGTATTTGTGGACGTTGTTAAACATTTTTATAAAGCCTTCCTGTAAAATGTCCTGGGCTTCGTCTTTATCATGGGCATAGCGCATGCAAACGGCCAGCATCCGTGGCGCTAAGGTTTTGTACAGGAGCTCCTGCTGTTTGCGGTCGTTTTGCAGGCAGCCTTCCCATATTGCAGCTAAACGGCTATCGGTAGTAATCATCATGGTGTGTTTTTGCATGATGATGCCAATATTGATACCTTATTTTAAGTAGCTAAGTATCAGTTTGTTGCAAAAATAACTTCC
>DATCES010000460.1:0-6241 GCA_036509935.1 Mucilaginibacter sp. | reverse complement strand
TTACGGAAAAAAGCTACGGCTGTTGAGCCTGATGAATACCCCCATATCAGGGAACTGATTGAAAACATGTACGAAACTATGTACGCTGCGCGCGGCGTTGGTTTAGCCGCTCCGCAGGTTGGCCTTTCCATGCGTTTGTTTATTATTGATGCGTCCCCTTTTGAAGAGGAGGACCCCGGGCTAAAAAACTTTAAAAAGACGTTTATCAATGCAATGGTTTTAGAAGATAAGGGCGAAGAGTGGGCTTTTAACGAGGGCTGCCTTAGTATCCCTGATATACGGGAGGATGTTTCCCGCAGGGCAACGGTGAGGCTATCCTATTATGATGAAAACTGGAAACACCATGAAGATACATTTTCGGGTATGGCCGCGCGCATCATACAGCATGAATACGATCATATTGAAGGCAGGTTATTTATCGACAGGCTTAGCCCCCTGCGCAAGCGCCTGATCCAAAAAAAATTGAATGATATTTCTAAAGGGATAGTTGATGTTGAGTATAAAATGAAATTCCCGGCGGTTAAAAAAGGACGGTAAGAGAACCAAGAACCAAGAACCAAGAGCCAAGAAGGGAAAAGCACTATCCGACATACAATCAAAATCAATCGTGCCCAGGCTTCTTTTCCTGTTTCGTAGACCTAATTCCCGCTGGTGCTGCTGTTAGTATTATTATAGGTACCCCTGCTCTTGTCCCCGTCAGTTATTTCTTTTATCAGGCTGCCCCAACTAAATGGATTTAACAGGGTGTTAACGGTTGAATGGGCGTTTACTATACTATTATGAAAATCCTGTATATTGCTCATTTCGGGGCCATCCCTTGGCAAAGTCCGCTCTAACGTTTCTATTGATGCGTTGCTAAGGTTCTTCCTCGCAATTGCAAGGTCATCATCGGCTATTTTCATAGATAAAAAATCCTTTGTAAATTCTTCGGTCGTTGCCCACGGAAAAACGCGGAAAACAGGAAGGCTTATGATTTGCGGCATAAGCAAAACCGGCACTGTATAACTTTTTGAGATTACGTTTGATGGAATAACAACTAATACGGTTGCATAGCCTAAACTTGAAAAACGGATAGTATCCCGCTCATGTACGACAAATGAAAAATAACCTTTGTAGTTCGACTGGCTAACCTGGTTATGGAACGAAAGGTTCACAATACTTACGTAAGGCACAATAATGCCTGTGCTATCGGCATTATGAACAATGCCGCTAAACTGCTCCAACGGCCTTTCCTGCTTTTGCGCAAAAACAGCTGCCGCTGCAAATAAAAACAATAACAGACTAATTATTTTTTTCATGTACCAATCAAATGGCTTGTTTATTTTACCTGACTTTATTACGATCTTAGCCGTTTTTATACAAAAATAACTTATTGTCGCATGCTATAAGGCAATTTAACAAAACTTAACATTACCTCAGGTTTTCTGGCAGCACCGCGTTTGGATCCTCAATGTCAGTCAGGTTTATGGCTTCAACGCCGGTAATTTCCGGAACAGCCTTTTTTATAGCTTCCTCAATACCGGCCTTGAGCGTCATGATGCTCATCGGGCATGATCCACACGAGCCAAGCAATTTCAGCTTAACTACACCCTCCGGAGTGATCCCTTCCACAGAAACGTTCCCGCCATCCGTTAGCAAATACGGCCTTATTGTATCCAATGCCGCCTCTACCTGGTTTAATAAACTCATTTGTGCCAATTTACAAGTAAAGTTATTAATTATTTATAACAAAATTATTATTTATAGCAACAGCGTTACAAATAGCAACCTGTTGGGCAACTTTTTTAGCCATGTCAACAAATGCGTCGGCCATAATACTTTCTTCTTCCAGAACAACCGGTCTGCCGGCATCGCCCGAGTCGCTGATGCTTTTTATCAGCGGGATTTCGCCTAAAAAGGGCACTGCCAGCTTTTCAGCAAGTTTCTGGCCACCGCCCTGCCCGAAAATATAATATTTATTTTCAGGCAACTCGGCCGGTGTGAAATACGACATATTTTCAACTATCCCCAAAATGGGTACGTTAATGGCGTTCATCATAAACATGCCTATCCCTTTTTTTGCATCCGCAAGGGCTACGTTTTGCGGGGTAGTAACAATAACTGCGCCGGTTACCGGGAAGCTTTGGGTTACGGTAATATGTATGTCGCCTGTTCCGGGGGGAAGGTCAACCACCAGGTAATCCAGCTCGCCCCAGTCGGCATCGTTAAAAAGTTGTTTAACGGCCGTGGAAACCATTGGGCCGCGCCAGGGCACCGGCTGGTTCGGATCGGTAAAAAAGCCTATAGATAACAGCTTGATCCCATATTGTTCAATCGGCTCGATACGGCTTTTGCCGTTTACATCCCTCGCCTTTGGCCGTGCACCTTCCAAACCAAACATAATGGGTATAGAGGGGCCATAAATATCTGCGTCTATCAAACCCACTTTTGCACCTGTTTTTGCCAGGCCCAATGCAAGGTTTACCGCTACAGTCGATTTGCCTACGCCGCCTTTACCAGACGCCACCGCGATAATATTTTTTACGCCGGGCACCCCTGTATTTTTTTGCGTGGTAACTTTCGATGCCATATCAATATGCACTACGGCATCCTTACTTACAAAATATGCGATAGCATTTCGGCAGGCATTTTCAATCATCGCTTTTAGCGGGCAGGCAGGCGTGGTTAAAATAACCGAAAAGCTAATGTTATTGCCGTCTATATGCACATTCTGTATCATGTTAAGGGTAACCAGGTCTTTTTTCAGATCGGGTTCCTCAACATTGCTTAATGCCTGCAAAATTTGTTCTTTGGTAATGGTCATAATATTTCAAACAAAACTACCTAAAACGGGGCGGATTAGTGTCATAGTAATGATAAAATGAGATAGGCAAAAAACATCTGTTATTGAAATTGTTATCGTCAGGGCAACAATTTTGCCGCTTAAAGAGCGGGGCCGTTATGCCACCTATGGTAAGTAACATACGAAACCGCCGGCAAAACTAAAATATCACATGTGCAAACAGTATAGTGGCCGGATCACAGGAGAATGAATGGGCAATAAAAGCTGATTTTGACTTCATCCCCCCCAAAGAAACAAATTCCCCCTGCCAGCGTTTGTTCCAAATAAGATTTAGTTTAGTTTTGGATAAATTTTTTTAAATGCTGCGCTTTAATCCCGGAAACATCCATATCAACCCCAAATATGTCCGTATTGCCGGTATTGTGCTTGCTGCTATTATCACCATCCTGGTTATTGGCGGGTATATCGCCTATACCAAACGGGGGGCATTGCTGCAGCACGAAATTGCTAAAGCAAAAGAAAAAGCAAAAACAGATTACAACCTCGACCTGGAAATAGGTTCGGCGCATTTTACCGGGCTTAGCACGGTGGCTTTTACCGGCATAACTATAGTCCCCGGCCAGCGGGATAGCCTGTTAAGTATTAAACAATTTGAGGTACGCGTTAAGTTATTGCCGCTTTTATTTGGCCAGGTCAAGCTGTCGGATGTGGTCCTTGAAAATGGCCATTTAAACTTAACCGACATTAACCACGTCAAAAATTTCGATTTCCTGTTCAGAAAAAAAAAGGATACCTCCGATAACTCCGCCAAGGTTGATCTTTCCGACCTGTCGTACAACCTCATTAACCAGGTGCTGTACAAAATCCCTGATAACCTCCGGATAAACAACTTCCTGGTAACTTACACTACCGACAGCACAGGTTTCAGTATGCTTACAAAAACCGCGCTCATCAACAACGGGGTGCTAAGCTCAATTATTGATGTAAATAATGGTGCGGCCACCTGGCATTTCGCCGGCCGTATGCACCCGTCAGACAAGGAGATAGATATTAAGCTTTATGCCGATGGTAAAAAGGTGGAGCTGCCATTTATTGAAAAACGTTACCACCTGAAATTAAATTTCGATACCCTAAATACCCGCCTGAACAAAGTGGAGCACAGCGGCGGCGAAACCCGAATATACAGCTACTGGGGTGTAAGTAATTTACTGATTAACCAGCCCGGCTTGTCGGCAGGTGATATTGTTGTGCCCAACGCAAGTATTGACGCCAATGTATTTGTAGGCAATAATTATGTATCCATTGATAGCTCGTCACTTATCAGCCTGAAAAAAATAACCGCCCATCCTTATATCAAATACACGCTTAACCCGGTTAAAATTTATGAGTTAAAGCTAAATACCGGGTGGATGGACGCGCAGGACCTTTTTGATTCGTTCCCTTCGGGCTTCTTTGATTCGCTGGATGGGATGCAGGTGGCGGGTAAACTAAATTACAGCCTGAATGTGTTTTTAAACACGGCACACGCTGATGACGTGCAATTTGATTCGCGCCTCGGTAAAAACGATTTCCGCATTATCAGGTATGGTAAAACCGATCTTGGCAAATTAAACAGTGTATTTACCTATACGCCGTACGAAAAGGACCACCCGATGCCCTCGAGAATTGTCGGACCGCAAAACCCTGATTTTACACAGCTTGATGGGATATCGCCCAATTTAAAATACGCCGTAATGACTGCGGAGGATCCTTCATTTTACAGTAACCATGGCTTTGTGGAAGAATCTATCCGCAAATCGCTGGCGACCGACTATAAAGAAAAAAAGTTTAAACGCGGGGGCAGTACTATATCTATGCAGTTGGTAAAAAATGCTTTCTTAAGCCGCGAAAAGACGCTTGCACGAAAAATTGAAGAAATATTGATTGTTTGGCTGATAGAAAACGACCAGATTATGACCAAAGACCGTATGCTGGAAGTTTATTTTAATATTATTGAATGGGGCCGCAATGTATATGGCATTGGGGAGGCTTCGAGGTATTATTTTAATAAAACACCGGCGGAACTTACCCTGGGCGAAAGTATTTATTTAGCCAGTATTGTACCCCACCCTAAAACCGGGCTGTATTCGTTTTTGCCGGATGGCACCTTAAGACCCGGCCTGGCGGGCTACTTTAACCTGATTGGCGGTTTAATGGCTGCAAAAGGCGACGCCGCGCCTGATAGCAGCGGTTATGGCTTTTCGGCCGTGCGGTTAACAGAAAGCCTGCGCAAACAGATAGCGCCGGTTGATACGGCTGTTGCCGATAGCCTGATGAAACAGGGCGACGATGACGATGCCCTGCCGGTAAGGGCAATTGAACCGGAAAAGAAGCCAACCTTTATCCAGCGGATTTTCGGCAAAAAAGATACTACAGCCAAAAAAGCGGGGATAAAAGAAAAGGATGCAAAAACAAAACTGAAAGAGGCTATAGAAAAATTAAAAGACGATGAAAAAAAGAACGAGCTTTTGATTGATACCGCCGGGAAAACCAGGAAAGATATCCGCCAGGAAAAGCGCCGCCTGCGGGATGAAGAAAAGGAACAGGAAAAAGCGCTGAAGGATGCTGTTACAACATAAAACTCAAATACATGTTGCCGGTAAAGTGAAATTGTCTCAAAAGTACCTAAACGGGATTCAAGAATTTTATCCTTTCACTTTTGAGATTGCCCCCAACTAATCCCTTTACAAATCCTTCATATTATCATTAGGGTTTCTATCAATCAGTGTACTATACGGATCAATGCCCACCCGCGCGGGTTTCCCTTTTACAATAACTGTGATGGTATGTTCACCATAATTAAGCTTGTACTTTTTTAAATACAGCGGGTTAACCTGCGAACGGCCTTCCTTATTTTTGCTGTCTGCTGCAAATATCCCTATGTCAATATAATCATTCATTTGTTTGGCGGGTACATCGTCGCCTTTATCATTAATATAAACTTTGGCTGCATCAGCCTTAATTGTTACTTTATATTCGTTGTTTTTGCCTGTTGGCGCAGCTTTTACATCAGTTATCTTATTATCGTATAAAGTGATCTTTTGCCAGGTATCGGTTAAATAATATTGTAATGAGTCGGGCGTATGCTTTTGCAGGTATCTGTACAGGTTATTACTGCCTGCATAAGGCGGGTTGTTTTTAAAAGCGTAGGCATCTCTAAACTCATGCAGAGCGGTATTTATATTATCATCGCCAATAAGGTCCCTTAAACCATACAGGGCAACCGCCGCTTTGCCTCCCCATTCAAACCATTGGTCGGCTTTAATTAAGGGGTGTTCTTTTTCTTCCATACGTCTTCCTGCAAAAAGATAATAATCTATCTGCCCATACAATAACCATTTCATGTTTTCTTTGCCATACTTTTTTTCCATCAGTACCAATGCGCTGTAGATAGACAATCCCTCGGGAATATCCTGTGAG
>DATCES010000459.1:0-2518 GCA_036509935.1 Mucilaginibacter sp. | reverse complement strand
CATTCTGCATTTAGCATCGTCTGTGATGGTCCATCGGAGGTCAGGAATATACGGTTTGAAGATATCAGGGTAGAAGATGAAATTGAATACAAAAACCTGGAACTTATAGTAACAGAAGGCAGACGATATGGCACGGATGGTCCCGGCCACATTACAGGCGTTTATTTAAAAAATATACAGTGGGCAAACAAAGACAAGCCGTTTGTAATTGCAGGGGTGCCAAACCATTTTGTAGAAGATGTCACTTTTGATAATTGCTACCTGGCCGGAAAGCCAATTAGAGGTTTTAAAGATGCGGATTTTCAAATAGAGTTTGCAAAAGATATAAAATTTATTGCACCAAATACTCAAAGCAAAAGCCAAAACAAATAATTATAAAAAACACCACAAGTTTAAAATAAGAAAATTATGAAAAGAGCTACCAAATTAATACTGGCCATTATACTTTTTTATAGTAGCACAGTTTCTTTCAATGCCATTGGTCAGAATGTCGAGGCTTATCCACCGCAATATGGCAAACCTTTTACCGGCGTTCCTGACAACAGGGATGTTACCATGTACCAGGTAAACACCCGTTCATTTAGTAAAGACGGGAATTTTAAAGGAGTTACTGCGCGGTTAGATTCTATAAAGGCTTTGGGCATCAATGTAATTTATATTATGCCCATTTACCCTGTCGGCGTGTTGAACGCAGTAAATTCACCTTATGCCACAAAAGATTACAATGCTGTAGGTAGTGAATTTGGTACGTTGGATGATTTTAGAAACCTTGTTGATGGCGCCCATAAAAGAAAAATAGCTGTAATGCTCGACTTTGTCGCCAATCATACTTCCTGGGACAATCCATGGATAGCTAATAAATCATGGTATGTATTAGATACAGCCGGAAACATAAAGTATCCGCGCAATTGGAGAGATGTTGCGCAATTAAATTTTAAGAATAACGATATGCGCCTGGCACTTATTCGCTCAATGAAGTCGTGGGTTCTGAAAGCTAATATTGATGGCTTTCGTTGCGATTTTGCTGACGGCCCTCCGGCTGATTTCTGGAAACAGGCAATCGATACTTTGCGGAACATCAAATCGCATAAGCTATTGTTACTGGCAGAGGGAAGCCGCCCGGCTAATTACACTGCCGGATTTGATTTTAATTTCGGTTTTAACTTTTATGGCAACTTAAAAAAGATTTATAGAAATAACCGGTCGGTTAAATCAATTGATAGTGTAAATGTGAAAGATTATATAGGTGCTACCGATGGGCAGGGGATAGTCAGGTACTTAACCAATCACGATGTTAATAGCTCTGATGGCACACCATTAGATTTATTTGGTGGGGAAAAAGGATCTATGGCGGCGTTTGTAGTCGTCGCCTATATGAAAGGTATTCCATTGATATATAATGGCCAGGAAATAGGCACACCCTTCAGGTTAGTATTTCCTTTTACAAAAACCCATCTTGACTGGACTATTAATAACCCGGATGTAACCGCCGAATATAAAAAGGTGATAGCTTTTAGAAATAATAATGAAACAGTAAGAAGAGGAAAGTTAACTTCATACAGCAGTGATGATGTATGCGCTTTTACAAAAATCGGGGGTTCAAAAAAGGTTTTCGTACTTTCAAATTTGAGGAATAAGTCGGTCACCTATACCATGCCCTCAGCATTAGAAAATACTAAATGGAGGGATGCATTTAATGGCTCAAAAATTAAGATAGGCAATTCCATAAAACTTGAACCATACACCTATTTGGTTTTGAAAAATAAATAAACTACAAGCATTAAAAATTAAAGTATGAACCGGAAAAAATTTATTTTTTTATTTTTTATTATAGCTCTGCTTTCAGGGCCATCTTTAAAAGCATTAACAATCAATCGTGTCGAACCTGAAAACTGGTGGGTAGGTATGAAAAATAAAACCCTGCAGATACTCATTTACGGGCCCGATATTGCGAAGGCTAAATTAGATATTCATTATGCAGGTATAAAAATAAAAGAGATAGATAAAACCGATAATCCAAATTACCTTTTTATTTATATTGATATCGCAGCAGGTACAAAACCGGGTATGGTACCGCTTCAGTTTGCAGATGGTGCGGACAAACTAACATATGATTACCCGCTGAAAGCCAGAATCGATAAAAGCAGGGCTTTGGGTTTTAATGCATCAGATGTGCTTTATCTAATAACGCCCGATCGCTTTGCTAACGGTGATACCGCCAATGATAACCTGGATAATGTTAAGGTCAACCGCCAGAATCCTAACGCCCGGCATGGAGGCGACCTGGAAGGTATCTTCAAACACCTGGATTATTTAAAGGATCTTGGTATCACCACCGTATGGCTAAACCCAATACAGGAAAACAATATGCCCGGCGGGTCTTATCATGGATATGCCATTACTGATTATTATAAAGTAGACCCCCGCTTAGGAAGCAATGAGGAATTTAGGGAGCTTGCGAAAGCCTTGCACGCCAAAGGCATGAAGATGGTGATGGATATGGTTTTTAATCACTGCG
>DATCES010000458.1:0-4727 GCA_036509935.1 Mucilaginibacter sp. | reverse complement strand
TCCATCATGCTATTGGCCGACAGGGGGCTGATCAATGTTAACGACCCGGTGAGTAAATACATCAAAGCATTTGGCGCCCCCGATAAAGCTGCCATTACCATCCGTAATTTATTAACGCATACTGCCGGGCTTTACGAATGGTACCCGCTTTACTACCGTGCTTCTAACAAGCAGGAAACTTTTAAATTAATAGGGGAATTGCCATTGGCCTTCCCGGTTGGCGCCCAACGCAAATACAGCGACCTGGGCTTTACCATACTTGGTGAAATTGTGGAACTGGTTTCCGGCTTGCCGCTTGAACAATTCGAGGAACAAAATATTTTTATTCCCCTCGGGATGAAAAATACCATGTACAACCCGCTTAAAAAAAGCCATGCTTATAAAATAGCGGCAACGTCTTTTGGCAACCCTTATGAATACAGAATGGTGCATGACCCGGCAATGGGATTTCAATTTAAAGAAATTAAACCCGACCAATGGAACGGATGGCGCCACTATATTTTAAAAGGGGAAGTTAACGATGGCAATGCCTGGTATGCCGAAAAGGGTGTTTCAGGGGCAGCAGGAATATTTTCGACCGTTGACGATTTGCAAAAACTGGTTGATATGCTCGTTAACAAAGGCAAAGCGGGTAATCAGCAATTCATTTCCGAAAACACCATAAATACTTTTTTTACAAAAGACAAATTTAACAACGGCTTAGGCTGGATGATGGACCCTGCAAACTCTTTTATGAAAAACGGCCCGGAAGGCACTTTTGGCCACACTGGTTTTACCGGAACAAGCATTACGGTTGTTCCCTCACAAAAGCTTTCCATTATATTACTGATTAACCGCCAACAAATGGGGCTGATTGGTGGTAAGGACTATTACAATGTAAATTCAATACGGGCGCAGGTATTTAAAGCCGTGATGGGGTTTTGTGAGGAATAGAGCAGTTCAAATAAAATGGATAGGTAGCCCACTTGATTTGAATTATAAAATCCCATCGCATGATCGTACATTTAACGATTAAATTTCCCGCTCATGAAATCTATATTTTTCCTGTTATTTCATGTGTTTGTTGGTTAATTCAACTGCGTTATTCGTCCGCATCAGAGGATAGGCTTACGGATAGCCATTCTTCCATTTCCCTGTTTCTTTCGGTATCTGCTTGCTTTATCCTTGAAACGGCATCGCTGCCTAATAACAAGTGTATGGGCGGTTCGGAGCGATCTGCCAGGGAGGAATAAAATGAATAATTGCCCAATCGGGCGGGGTGTCAGGCGGGGCGGTCTGTCCGATCCGCTGTGGGCTTCTGCGGTTTGCTGTTTTCATGTTGCTTTTTCTTTATCAATAAAAAGAATTATTCACGGGGCTGTTTTATAAACCAAAAGTGCCGCTTTTTGGTCGCCGTTTGCTCTTGCGGCAATGAGAAATAACCTCAATTCAGGAATTAGTAAAGAAGTACGGGCACCATCACGGGTTTTGATATCGGCAATTTGCTGATAAGTTGTATTGCCTGTTTGCTTAATGATGTTAACCGAACCGCTACCGCCACTGATATAAACTTGTTTAGTGGCCTTATCCCAATATAAATCATCTACATCGCCCACCATCGGCGCGCTGAAAATCTCTTTACCTGTTTCGCTGTCGTAAACGATTAGTTTTGCGGGTAAACGGTAACCTACAACGATCCTATGTTGTTCTTCATCATATGCCATTGGAAAGTTAGCACGGGGAAGCAACTTTGACCATTTAGCGATTAACTTTAATTGTTTGAGGTCAACTACGCCAATCATGCCGGAGCCGGGCAGGTTAACCCATAATTTATTTGCTTTAGCATCTAATTGGAATGATTCCGGATGTGCAGGTAAAGCTATATTGCCCACTTGTTTATGGCTGGCCGCGTCAATAATGGCAATCCCACCACTGCCATAGCCGACATAAATTTTATCAGCTTCTGCATCGTAACGCACGTCATCGGCATCGTTGGCCAACTTGATACTGCCTGTTTTTTTTAAAGTTAGTGCGTTATAAAAATTGCATTCGCCTGTTCCGCCATTGGCAACCAATAGCTCCTGGTGTTTTTCTATATAAGCCACGCCCTGCGGTTCATCCAATCCTTTGATATTTCCAGCTACTTTGCCATTTTTCAAGTCCACTATTTCAAGCGTATTATTGCCCAAAGCAGCAATGTATGCAATTTGGTCTTTTATATTGATGTCAATATGGTCGATCCGGCCTTTAACATTTGGCATGATGATCTCTTTTTCAAACGTAAGAAATTGGTTGCCATATTTCTGCGCCTGGCAGCCGGTAAAGGATACTAATCCGGCAAAATGCAGGGTTAGCATTAAATATTTTTGATTTTTCATCATCAGAATTGAATAACCGAATCTAAGCTTTGTTTCTAGTTACTTCCTGTTTTTTTTTAAGTCGTCTGTTCTGTTAACTTTGTTCCGCATGAAATGGATAACACGCGAACATCCCAAGATAGACCGCATTGCCTGTCCCTGGCTGATCAAACGATTTATTGATGAGGATGCGGAGATTATCTACGTGCCGTTTGAAGAAGTGATCAAAAAGGCGAAAGAATTAGATGCGATACCTTTTGACTTGCCCGGAGTAGAATACACTCATTATGACGACCAATGCAGCTTTGATTATTTTATTAAGAAACATCAATTAAAAGATGCCGCGCTCGACCGGGTAGCGGCCATTGTCAGGGGTGCGGATACCGACCGCCATGATTTTGCACCGCAGGCAGCCGGGCTGGAAGCGGTGTTTTCGGGGCTGGCCTATAATATTAAAAACGATCACGAGTTGCTTGAATTAGGTATGACCATCTATGATGGGCTGTACAGTTGGGCCGAACACCTACACCAGTTAAAGCATACCCAGGCCGGGCCGGTCGAACAAATGTTATTGGAAGTATTCAATAAGTTCATTAAGCAAAGCAAATCGAAAAAAGCGCCGGAATGGGCAATAGAGCTTAAAGAAATGATACAGGATCAATTGGATACCAATATGACTTTAAGTTTGCAGCAGGTGTCCAATGAACTGGAAATCAACCCAACTTACCTGTCACGCGAGTTTTCCAAATACTTTGATAACCTGTCGTTTGGTGATTATATACGGAAACTACGCATTGATAAAGCCAAAAACCTGATGGATACAACCGTCTATTCACTGACCGAGATCGCTTACCTTACCGGATTTTCTGACCAAAGCCATTTTACCCGGATATTCAAAAAGCAAACAGGGGAAAATCCGTCCGTTTATAAACGAAACAGCAGCAAAAGTAAAAAGGATACCAAATAGTTAAATCCATACAATTTCAAGGTGTTTTTAGTAGGTAGTATTGCATTGTTAAGCAAACTAACCACATGGAAACAAATAAATTCTCGCGCAGGCAGGCATTGCAGGCTACCGCTGTATTAGGCACTGCCTTACTATTACCTATTGGCAAAATCAATGCGGCCTCGTTACCGCTGGCCGCAAAAACTCCTGCAATAACCGCCGCTGAAATGGCCGCTATCGATGCCGCTTTAGGCAAGAAAGGCAGCTACAAGGATGCAGAATCTGTATATACTACCCCGCTGCCCAGGAACGATTTGAAAATGAAAATTAAAGGCGAACCGGTGCCCATACCTTTTGGCTTCGGCGGCTGGGTATCTTTCAAGAAAACCGTTGACGGTAAATCCGCAATGGTCATGAGTGATAATGTTTTGCTAATGGAAGAAGTAAACCCGCTAATATCTGCCGCCCATGCCCATGGTTTAGAAATAGCGGCTATCCATAACCATTTCTTTTACGAGGAGCCGCGCATATTTTATATGCACATTCACGGCATGGGAACTGTTGAGGAATTAGCGAAAAAATATGCGAATGCCATCCGCGACAGCAAAATATTCCCGGCAAATCAGCCGACACCGTCTGCACCACCAATAATCACAGGCAAGGAAAACTTTGACCTGCCCGCATTAGACGCTATTGTCAAATATACAGGAACAGTAAACGGCCCAACGTATAAATACACCATTGGCAGGGCCGATCTGAAGGTAATGGCAATGGGTGTGGAAATGACCACCAATATCGGTCTGAATACCTGGGCTTCTTTTGCGGGCAAACAGGATGACGCACATATCGCGGGTGACGTAGCCATGCTGCAAAGCGAGGTAAATACGGTTATCAAAACTTTGCGGGCGCATAATCTGGAAGTGGTTGCTGTACACAACCACATGCTGGGCGACAACCCGCACCTAATTTTCCTGCATTATTACGGGCGTGGCAAAGCGCTTGAGTTAGCACAGGGTTTTCGCGCGGCTTTAGATGTATTAGGCAAAGCGCCGATGGGCGGCATGAAAATGTAATGGAACGTTATCGTCTAAAAGACCTGGTGCTTTATTTCCTGAAGCTGGGCACATGGGGTTTCGGCGGGCCGGTCGCTTTAGTGGGCTATATGCACCGTGATCTTGTGGAAGATAAAGGGTGGCTAACCGAAGACGAATATAAAGAGGGATTGGCCTTAGCGCAACTGGCACCTGGGCCACTGGCAGCACAGTTGGGTATTTATATTGGTTTTGTGCATTACGGGCTAATTGGAGCTACATTAACAGGGCTGGCATTTGTACTGCCATCTTTTATCATGGTCGTGTTGTTGGGTATGGCTTACCAATTATATGGCGGGCTGGCCTGGATGCAAGCGGTATTTTATGGCGTGGGTGCAGCGGTTATCGGCATTA
>DATCES010000457.1:0-3747 GCA_036509935.1 Mucilaginibacter sp. | reverse complement strand
GGGGGTATCGCGGTAGATGTGCAGGATACGGTCGGAGTTTAGCTTGAAAGTACGGGTGTCAAAATGCCTGAATTCATTTCCCCCCGGGAAATCGTTTTGGGTTACATCATTAAATATCAACTGCGTACTGCGGATATAAGTTGGCTGGGTATTTAATATAGCTGTTTCGCTGCGCCTGTTTTGCATTATAAAGGTGCGCAGGTTCGTTCCGGGGTTTTGAACAGGAAGGGTCCCGTAATCAAGTGTAAAATTTATCTTTTGATTGGTTTGCCTCAGCGAATTATCATCTGAGGGCACTACTTCGACGCTTAGGGAGATTTCAGGTCGCAATACATACAATTTCCTTGTTAAAATCATTTTGGACTGGTCGCCGTCGTAAACCTTTAAAATATAATTGCCCGGAATTATCGGGGCGATATTTTCATTGGGCAATTTAAGCTGGTAATGGGTGTACTTTTGTACCGTATTGGTAGAGTAACTGTAACCGGTAATGAAGTCATCGCTGTAATTTTTCAAATAATCGGTGGTAGATAGGTTCGATGAATTCCAGTTGGCATCGCAATGTTCAATGGTATAGGAGTAATTTTTCGTCCCCCCGAGCAGGTTGTCAAAAGCCAGCAGCACCTTTTCGTTTGAACCCAGCGTAATTATCGGGAAAGAACCTTGTTTTGCCGTATTATAAAACTCAACGCTTTTTATTTCAGAATCGAAAACGGCGTTGTCATAAGGGGATTGGGCGAAAATTTTTGTTGATACAAATAGCAACAAGAGTATTATGTAAAGCTTCTTCATAATGTAACACCTTGAATGACAAAAAGAAAAACGAATCCGAAATCGAAAATCTCCGAAGGAGTCCTTTGGACCGAAATCCGAAATCAAATTAAGCTTCCAATTCCATAATCTGCTCGGCCAAAACTTCCCATTTTAGCTGAACATGGCCCAATTCCAACTTTTTCATCTCGTAATTATTATTAATCTCTTTCAATTTAGCGGCATCACTATATAACTTTTCATCGCCAAGCCGGCCTTCAAGCTGCGTTATACTGCGCTCTAAATCCATAATCTGCTCTTCCATTTTAGCGAGGTCCTGATTTAGTTTTTTCAACTGGTGAAACTTATTGTCTGTATGCTGTTTCACGGTAGCTGCCGCAGTCGGCGCCGGTTCCTTTTTTTCTTCCTTTTTAGGGTGCGGCGGCGGAATTGCCGCTGCTTTTGGTTCAAGTTTGCGTTTTGCATACCAAACATCAAACTCGGCATACGTGCCCGGGTATTGTTTTATTTGATGGTCTTCAATAAACCATATCTTATTGGCTACATTATCCAGGAAATAACGGTCGTGCGATACTACGATAAACGTACCTTCAAACTGCTGCAATGCCTGCACCAAAATATTTACCGATTGTATGTCAAGGTGGTTGGTAGGTTCATCCAGTATCAGGAAATTGGCATCGGCAGTAAGCGCTTTCGCCAATGCAACACGCGATTTCTCGCCTCCCGACAGTACTTTTATCTTTTTAAATACATCATCGCCCGTAAATAAAAATGAACCTAATATTGACCGGAGTTCTGTTTCTGAATGTTTTGGGGCCACTGATTGCAGCTCCTGCAACGCTGTATTTTCCAGGTGCAGCGCTTCCAGTTGATGCTGGGCAAAAAATGTTTCCGTTACATTGTGGCCGGTTACAAATTTGCCCGTAAAATCTTTGTCCGCATCGGCAATAATACGCAGCAAGGTTGATTTCCCTTTGCCGTTAGCGCCAATAAGCGCAATCTTATCGCCTTTTTCAATAACCGCCTCCGCATGTGTCAAAATATCAATGGCCGGGTATTTTTTGGTGATATTCTCCAAAGTTACCACATGCCTGCCTGATTGCCTTGAAAAACGGAAACTGAAATTAACCGAGGGGTTATCATCATCAACATCGTCCACACGTTCCAGCCTGTCTAAAGCCTTTATGCGCGATTGCGCCATTTTTGCTTTGGAGGCCTTAGCCCTGAAACGCTCAATCAAACGTTCTTCCTGTTTTATTTTTGATTGCTGGTTTTTGTACTCGCCTTTTTGAATTTCTTCACGCTGCGCTTTTTCTTCCAGGTAAAACGAGTAATTGCCGGCATAAACGGTGAGCTTCCCCTTGCGCACTTCAACGGTACGGTTAATTACTTTATCTAAAAACCACCTGTCGTGCGATACAATTACTATGGCGCCGTCAAAAGCTTTCAAGTAATCTTCAAGCCATTGGATTGAAGGTAAGTCGAGGTGATTGGTGGGCTCATCGAGCAATAAAATATCAGGCGCCTGCAATAATATTTTAGCCAGCATTACCCGCATCCGCCATCCTCCCGAAAACTCGCTTAACTTACGGTGCGTATCGGGCTCGCTGAAACCTAAACCGGCCAAAATTTCGTGTGCCTTATATTCAATATTGTAACCGTCAAGCAGTTCAAACTCGTGCTGCTTGTCGCTCAGTTTGTGCAGCAGGTCTTCAGAATAATCCGTTTCCAATTTTTGCAGCAGGTTTTCAATCTCATCATGCAGTTGGTTCTGGCGGTCAAAAGCCTCCATCGCTACATGCAGTATGTTTTTATCAGAGGAATACGACAAAAGGTCCTGGTTAAGGTAGCCAATGGTAATATCCTTAGCCATGGATATCGTACCCGAAGTTGGTGAGTAATCACCTACAATAATTTTTAGAAGGGTAGTTTTCCCGGTTCCGTTGGCGCCGATAAGGCCAATTTTTTCACTCGGTTTTATGTGCCAGTTGGCTTCATCATACAGGGCTCTTGCACCAATCTCGAAGGTGAGGTTATTAATAGCGATCATTTGGGCGCAAAGATAGGGAAAAGTCATTAGTCATTGGTCATTAGTCATTGCATAATTGGTATTGACAAAGGTGAATAGCCACTAATCTTAACATGACTACTAATCTTAACAATAACTAATTGACTAATGACCAATAACTAATTGACTAATGACCAATGACTTCCAACCAGGCCTGCGCCATTAATGCCTCGCCCGCTACGCTTGGATGTACGCCATCGATGGTCCAGTAGTTGGCGGGGGCAGATTCAAGCGCTTTATCAAATACCGACTGGTAAGGTACAAACGGGAAGCTATACTCCGCTGCAATATCACTGGCCGCTTTCCTGAAAAGATCAAATGTCGGGTACCATTTATCATCAACCGCCTTAACGCCCTTAAGCGCGAAAGGCTCGCAAATAATTATTTTTACATTGGGTAAAGCCTGTTTGGTACGGTCCAGCAGTTTATGGTAGTCAGTTATATAAGTATCAATAGTGCCGGTGTAACCGTTTGTTAACGTGTGCCAGTAATCGTTTACACCAATGTGGATACTTAAAATATTGGGTTTTAAAGCCAGGCAATCGGTATCCCAGCGATCTGCCAACTGGTAAACTTTGTTGCCGCTGATACCCTTGTTATAAATTTTAAGGTCGAGGCCCGCATGTTTTAGCAAAAGCTGCCCCGCCGCTAATATCACATAGCCTGATCCTAAGGCGCTGGTATTATTTGGCAGGGTATTATTATGGTCGCGCCCCCAATCGGTAATAGAATCCCCCTGGAAAAGGATAATAGCGTCTTTATCAAGACCAATCTTTTTAACGGTTCTCGATGCGAAAGCCGCTGAAACAATTTGAGGTAGAGCTAAAGCGGCGGCAGCGCCTATAGAAGCGCTTGTAATAAAATTACGACGTGTGGGGTTTTTGTTCATAATTGATGGTTAAACGCCG
>DATCES010000456.1:0-21076 GCA_036509935.1 Mucilaginibacter sp. | reverse complement strand
GGAGGAAATGGCGATGGCCTCGACGCCTTCAATGGCCAGTACAGCGGGCAAGGAACGCCCCTTGCCCGCACCGGCGGTTTGCATTATGATGGTAAATGGAACAGTGATAAAGAATCAATTAACGCTAATTATAAAATTGGTTCATTAGGAGTTGACGGTACAAGTAATACCCTGACGCAAAACAACACGCCTGCCGGGATATTCAACAGCAATGCAAACCAAATAACTAACAACTTCATGTTCCGTCAAAAGCTTGACTTCACGTACCAGATAAAGCTTGATACTACTGCTAACTTAAAGATCGGCGTTGACGGGACACTTAAAAATACCCATACTAAAAGTGATTATACCACAACAAGCGCTGATGGCAATGGAAACTTATTAAATGATAACGCACGCAATATTGATAATAATGACAATACTCAAATATTTGACGCAAGCGCTTTTTATACTAAAAAGTTTAAGAAAAAAGGCCGTACGCTTTCATTTTTGGCCGCTGTGTCTGAAAATGAGATCAATTCACACGGCTATTTAAAATCAAAAGCCGACTTTTATGGCCTGACGGGAAAGCCGGACAGCACGCAACTGATTGACCAGTATAAAACAGCCGGTGTAAACAATTCGGTATTAAAAACAAACCTTACCTATACCGAACCGCTTTCAAGCCTATTTTCCGTTATTTTAAATTATGGGCTTGGCGTAACCAGCGGCACATCAGACCTGAAATCATTTAATCTGTCGGCGCCGGGCGTTTACAACGTGTTGGTCGATTCCTTAAGTAATAATTATAAACTGAATGAGTTATCAAATCAGGTAGGCGCGATATTCAATTATAAAAAGAATAAAACCACGTTGAATTTCGGTACAAAAGTATCCAATGTAAATTTTAACCAAACCGATGAAGTTACAGGCGCTGTGCTTAAAAGGGACTTCATAAACCTGGCCCCGCAGGCTAATTTTCAATACCGGTTTTCGCAGTACCAGGCTTTATCTGTCAATTACCAGGGCAACACGGTACAGCCCACCATCAGCCAGATACAACCGGTTGCAGTAAATACCGACCCGCTGAATATCATAGTGGGCAACCCTAACCTTACACCTTCTTTTACCAATAGGCTTACTTTTTATTCTAGTTCGTACAAGGTTTTAAGCGGGCAATCCATTTTTTTTAATGGCGGTTATAATGTTACTTCCAACCCGATTGTGAGCAGCCTGGTAACCGATTCAACCGGCAAAAGCACCAACCAGTATGTTAACCTTGCCAGCCGAAGGCAATCAAATTATTGGGTTTTTGCCGGTTTCGACCGCAAAATTGATAAAATTGGTATAGCTATCGGGGTTAACCTGAGCGCAAATGGCAGTAAATCGTACAACCTGGCAAACGGTGAACTGAACCTTAACCAATCATACACCTACTCGGGGCACTTAAGGCTATCTAAATACAAAGAAAAAAAGTATGAATTTTATCTCAATTTCGGCCCTGATTATACCATAAGCGGATCATCGCTGCAACCTGAAATTAATAACAATGGCCGTGGGCTTAATGGCAATTATGAGTTTGCGATCTATCTTCCCGGCAAATTCCAGGTAGGTTCAGACGGCAGTTATGAATACAAGGGGAAAACACAAACATTCAACACTAACTTTAACCGTACGCTGATAAATGCTTCGTTGAGCAAAACGTTTTTGAAACAGGATAATTTGAAACTCTCGTTAGCAGCCAACGACCTGCTGAATCAAAACGTTGGTTTTAACAGGTCCTCATCGGGAAATTTTATCACGCAAAACAGTTATACCACTATACAAAGGTATTTTATGATCTCGCTTGTTTGGGATTTTAACAAAATGGGCGGCGTTACAGCAAAAAAATAAAATATGAAAACCACTATAATTTTCCTTACAACAGTATTGCTATTACCTATCAGCCGTTCGTTCGGGCAAAACGCTCATTTTATCAGAACAGGGATTATCGAGTACGAAAAAACAATAAACATGTATGCCCTCTTCAGGAAAGATATCAATAAGGACAATGATAGCTACATGCAGCCGGCATTTGAAGTATATAAAAAAAATCAGCCCCAATTTAAAAAGCTAAAAAGCACTTTAAGCTTTGCGGATAATAAAACCATGTTCAACCCGGTTGAGGATGAAAGCACCGGTGGTGGTTTTTGGGGTGATGACGCCATGGTAAAACAAAACAATATAACCTTTGCCGATTTGCAAAACGGAACCTTCATAAGCCAGAAAAAGGTTTTTGAAGAAACCTTCCTGTTAAAAGACAGTACCCGGAAGATCCACTGGAAAATAACCGATGAAACCCGCGAAATAGCCGGTTATACCTGCCGCAGGGCTAATGCAATTATATTGGATTCTGTTTACGTGGTTGCATTTTATAATGATGGGATCCCGGTTTCGGGCGGCCCTGAATCATTTACAGGCTTGCCGGGGATGATATTGGGTGTTGCATTGCCGCATGAAAATATTACCTGGTTTGCCACCAAAGTAACTGAAACTGCTGTTGACCCCAAAGCAGTGCTCCCGCCAAAAAAAGGCAAACCGGTTAACAACAAAGAGCTGGGCAAAATACTTGTTGCTGCCATGAAGGATTGGGGGACGTACGCACAGGCATCGTTGAAAGCTTTCTCCCTTTAGGTGTAAAATATGAGAATTGGGAACATTCCAAATCCCAACCTTTCAACAATATTATTTATCTTGGCACTGAAATAATCAACCATTCCCTTTTTAAACACCATGTGCGCTAAAATAAACGACAACAGCAATAATAATTTATACAAAAGCCTGCTTGACGGGAATAAACAATTTGTTGAAAACACCTTAAAAAAGGACCCTGAATATTTTGAGAACCTGGCTTTGGGCCAGTCGCCGCCGGTTTTGTGGATAGGTTGTGCGGATAGCCGTGTCCCGGCAAATCAAATTACCAACACCGCGCCCGGGCAGATTTTCGTGCACCGCAATATTGCCAACATGGTGATCCATTCGGACATGAACATGCTTTCGGTGCTTGATTATGCAGTTAGCGTGCTAAAGGTAAAACACGTTATAGTAACCGGCCATTATGGTTGCGGCGGGGTAATGGCAGCAATCAGCAACGAACAGTTCGGGTTAATTGATAACTGGCTGCGGCATATAAAAGATGTTTATCGTTTACACGCCAAAGAGCTCGACCAAATAACTGGCATTGATGAACGCTGCGACAGGCTTGTTGAATATAATGTAATTGAAAACGTGTACAACCTCTGCAAAACATCAATTGTGCAAAATGCCTGGCAAACCGGGCAGCCGTTAGGTGTGCATGGCTGGGTTTACAGCCTTAGCACCGGCATAATAACCGATATGAAGGTTAGCGCCTACGATAACGCAAATATGGATAATGTGTTTAAGTTTAAGTAGTTCATAGTAGCTTCAGCATTTTTTGCTATGAACCCTACCGGTTCAAGCGTTCAAACAATTAAACGTAAAGCCTTCCCTGCTCCATTGCTCCATCGCTTTGGGCAAAACATATTCCATCCTTTCCTGCGCTTTCAAACTATCGTGAAAAAGGACAATGCCGCCGTTGCGGGTATGTTTCATTACATTATCCAGGCATTTTCCGGATCCCAGGTTAATATCAAAATCACCGCTCAATACTGTCCACATAATGATTTGCAAATCGGGCTTTGCTTCTTTCAGCAGTTTTATCTGCGAGCGCTTGATGCGCCCGTAAGGCGGCCTGAACAGGTTTGTATTTAATAATGTATCTGCCTGTAAAAAATTATCCAGGTAGGTTTTGTCATCAGTTTTCCATCCGTTAAGGTGATTATAGGTATGGTTGCCTATGGCATGGCCATCATTTTTTACCTGCTCAAAAATATCAGGGTGTTTGCGTACATTATCGCCAATACAAAAAAATGTCGTCTTAGCATTGTACTGTTTTAAAATATTTAAAACAAAAGGTGTAACAATAGGTACAGGCCCGTCGTCAAAAGTAAGGTAAAGGCAGCGTTTATTATGGCCGGCATCCCATATCAGCCCGGGGTATAGTATTTTAAGCAGCCCGGGGTTTTTAATAAAGTACATTTAGTTAATAGTTAATGGGGCATAGTTCATAGCAGCTGCTTCAGTAATTATCAGCAAAAAAGAAAAGAGCGCCAATTGTTTAAAATTATTAATTATTTAAATATAAAAAAATACGGTCATATTTTACAATGAACTGTTTTATGATCCATGAACAAATATAACCTTATGGCACAACACCTGTTTCACTTTAAAAAAGTAAGTATCTTAGGCATAATATTTTTTACATTGCTAAGTTTTTCGGCCAGGGCCCAGCAGGTAATAAGCCTGCAGCAAGCGGTTGACCTTACTTTGAAAAACAACCTTACCATTAAACAGGCGCAATTTAATGAAGCCCTGGCTAATGAAGATTATAAGCAATCAAAATACAACCTGTTACCCAGCCTGAGTGCTAACCCAACTGCATCCTACAATTTAGGCCGGAGCGCTAACTTAGCCACATACACCTATAGCACCCAGGCTTTTCTTTATCTTAACGGCCAGGCTTCTGTAGCGGTTACGCTTTACCAGGGCGGCCAGTTGCGCAACCAGATATTGCACAATAAGTTAACGCTTGATGTAGATAAAACCAGCACGGATAAAGTTAAAAACGACCTGTTGTTAAACGTTGTTACCGATTACCTTACGATACTTACCGACCAGGACCTGGTAACAGCTGCGCAACAACAAATTGGAATTGCTAAAATTACTTTAGACAGGGCGCAGAAAAACTTTGACCAGGGCAATTCAACCAGCGCCGACCTTGCGCAAGCGCAGGCACAGTTGTCAACGGCGCAGCTGAACTTAACAAATGCCCAAAACCAGGCTGACCTTGCCATATTGGTATTAAAACAATATATGGAAATGGACGCTGCAACGGATATTGCAGTTATAAAACCTGACATCAGTAAATTAACAGATGTACGAACAATTTACGATGCTACAGAAGTAATTAAAACAGCGTTCACAGCCAACCCGGATATCCGCCTTGCCGAGCTGCAGCAACAAACTTATGCCCAGGCAATTAAAACAGCAAAAGGCAGTTATTACCCTACCCTATCTTTATTTGGCGGCGTGGGTACTAATTATTCCAACCAAATTACCCGGCAGGTAATAGGTACTACGCCTTTTTCGCAGCAGATAGGTACGGTGCAGGGTACGGGGCAGCCGGTTATTGCACAGGGCATACTGCCTGTTTACGGGCCTTACAATGCATTTAACCAGCTTGGCAATAATTTTAACGAATCAATAGGGTTAAGTTTACAGATACCGATTTTTAACCGTTTTACTGCCCGCACTTCGGTGAGGAAAGCCAATCTGAATTATCAATATGCCGAGCTTAGCACGGAGCTTGCAAAAAACGTTTTAAGCAAAACTATTATACAGGCGGTACTTGACCTGCAGGCAGCCTCAAAGAGTTATCAGTCGTCATTGCAAACATACCAGTCAAACAAAGAGGCTTTAAATATAACCAAACAACGGTATGATGCCGGCCTGGTGAACACGCTTGATTTTAATACGGCGCTTACAAACTATAATAAATCGCAAAATGACATGATCGAGGCGCAATACCAGGTTATATTCAGGAGCAAAGTAATTGATTATTATATTGGGAATCCGATAATATTGTAGATGTGCAGATGTGCGAATATGCAGATGTGCAAATGAAAAAAAATAAAAAATTATAAAAAAAATAAATCCGAAATCGAACATCCCCAAAGGGGTACTATGTTACCGAAATCCGAAATCAAATAGAATCATGGGAAAAACTACAAAATATATTCTTATCAGCTTAGGCGCATTCGTCGTGTTGATCATACTATTAAAAATGACCGGCATAGTAGGCAAACCTAAATTGACCCAGGTTGCTACCGAAAAGGCTGTTGTCCGCGAAGTTAATGAAACGGTAACCGCAAGCGGCAAAATAAAACCGCATTTGGAAGTAAAAATCAGCCCGGAAGTTTCGGGCGAAGTTGTTGAATTGCCGATAAAGGAAGGCGATGTGGTTACAAAAGGTGAACTGCTTTGTAAAATAAGGCCTGATATCTTAAAATCTGAACTTGACCGCGCCGAGGCGGCAAATAATACACAAAAGGCAAGCATTGGCAATGCCAAACAAATGCTGAACCAGGCCCAGGCCACGTTTGATAACCAGGCATCTATCTATAAGCGTGATAAAGCGCTTTATGATAATAAAGTAATAACAACGGCTGAATTTGAAGCTGCAAGAGCAAGTTACAATGGCTCGAAAGCCGCGCTTGAAGCTGGAAAGCAAAATGTGATTGGTTCAACTTATGGCCTCGCACAATCACAGGCATCGGTAAAAGAAGCTGCCGACAACCTTATTAAAACAACTATCTACGCGCCGGTTGATGGGGTGGTTTCAAAATTATCCATTGAAAAAGGCGAGCGCGTACTCGGGACCCAGCAATTTGCAGGTACCGAGATCATGACTATTTCGGACCTGAGCCAGCTTGATGTAGATGTGGATGTAAATGAAAACGACATTAACCGGATACAGCTTGGCGATTCATCAAAAATTGAGGTTGACGCATTTCTCGGTAAATATTTTACCGGCGTGGTAACCGAAATTGGCAGTGCGGCCAACGTGGTGGGCACCAATGCCGACCAGGTGACCAACTTTACGGTTAAAGTTAGGATAAACCCCCAATCGTACAAAGACCTGCTGATAAAAACCGCAGCTAACCCTAACCCTTTCAGGCCCGGGCTTACTGCAACAGTTGATATTAATACCAGCCATACAAAATCGCTGGCAGTACCAATACAATCAGTAACTACCCGCGAAGTAAAAAAGGCCGCCCCTGCAAATGCCAATGGGCAAACATCGGTTGATGACAACAAGCCAAAGATAAATGCACCTGTAAAAGAATATGTGTTTGTTTACAAAAAAGGTAAAGTAAAGCAGGTGCTGGTAACAACCGGCATACAGGATGATACTTATATCCAGGTATTATCAGGCCTGAAGAGCGGCGATGAGGTAGTCTCTGCCCCGTTTGCCACTATTTCGAAACTGCTGAAGGATAATATGATGGTTGAGAAAGTGGATAAGAGTAAATTATTTGTTGAAGACGCTAAGTAGGGAGTAGTGAGTGGGTGTATGATATGGAGTAAATCCCCAAAATCACGGGGCTTATGTATAGTGCGTATGCCGCATTCCTGAAATTTTACGGTAATGGGTTTAATTAATTAAATATTCGCTGCCTTTAAATTTTAAAATCATGAGTGCGCATGAAAGAAAAATAGAACACCTGGCCACGAAGGGGGACCTCGCCAATTTAAGGGCTGATATGGCCGATAGGTTTAAAGAACAAATTAAATGGATGTTTATTTTTTGGATAGGGTTGCTTTTACCCATAATTGGTTTTTTGATAGCGGTGCTGAAAAAGTAAAATTTAAACCCGGAAAGTGCCCCTCGTAAAACTATCGCTTTGCTACTGCGCCACCTAACCGCAACCTGTATTCCTGATTTCTTTTCTTGGGTAAATATGCCTGTCGGTTTTATTTAAACACCGCTTCGTTGTCCAAATTATTTGCACATTTGCATACGTGCAAATGTGCACATTGGATATGCACAAGAACAAGATCACCGTTGTTGGCGGCGGGAGCTGGGCTACAGCCAATATTAAAATACTTAGCGATAACAGCGCCGAAAAGGAAATTTTTTGGTGGATGCGAAACGCCCTTATGGTTGAGCATATTCATAAATTCCATCATAACCCCAACTATTTGAGTTCGGTTGAAATTAATGTCCCTGCAAAAAATATCTCCACAGACCTGAAAAACCTTATCAGCCAATCTGATTTTGTGTTGCTTAATGTGCCGGCTGCATTTTTAAAAGAGGCGTTAAAAGGCTTAACCCCTGCCGACCTGGCCGGTAAAAAGATTGTATCAGCCATAAAAGGTATAGTGCCTGATGAAAACCAGATTATCGGTGAATTTTTGAACCAGCATTATGGTGTGCCTTTTGATCATTTCCTGGTAATCAGCGGCCCCTGCCACGCGGAAGAAGTAGCGCTCGAAAAATTATCCTATATTACAATAGCGTCCAGTGACACTGCACTTGCCGCTGAATTTGCCCGAATGTTTAATACCCGGTATATTAAAACCAATATATCCGACGACATTTATGGTACTGAATATAGTGCCGTTTTAAAAAATATTTATGCTATTGCCGGCGGCATTTGCCACGGGGTGGGGTATGGCGATAATTTCCAGGCGGTTTTAATATCAAATGCCATCCGCGAACTGGAACGCTTTGTTGATGCGGTGCACCCCATAAACCGCGACATCAAAGAATCAGCTTACCTGGGCGACCTTATGGTTACCGCGTATTCGCAATTCAGCCGTAACCGCACTTTTGGCAATATGATTGGTAAAGGCTATACCGTTACATCGGCACAGTTAGAAATGAACATGGTGGCTGAAGGCTATTATGCAGTAAATAGCCTACACCAAATTAATAAACAATACAAAGTTAACATGCCCATTTGCGATGCAGTATATGCCATTTTATACGGGAAACGCCCTCCGGTACTGGAAATGAAACATTTGGCAGAACTTTTGAGTTAATAGTTTAAATTAAAACATTACTCACATGAAGAACTTATTTAAAGCCGCAATGCTGGCAGCGGGGATTTTTGCTTTCACCGCAACGCACGCCCAAACTACGCACCAAGATTCATCACTTGGCAAAAAAATTGGTACCAGGGCAAAAAAGGTTGGTTACAAAACATCCAACATCGCTGCAAACGGCGCATCAATGGTTGTTGATAAAAAGTATGACGGCAAATGCGGCCCGCAAGGACAAACGGTTTATATCAATGACAATTCGCATTATTATTTTATCAGCAAAAAAGGGCACAGGGTTTACCTGAAAAAATCACAGTTAAGGGATAAACCAATGAAATAAGTTCAAAGTTTAAGTCTGTAGCCGAAAGCAGTAAGTTTTTATGTGCCTTTAGGTTGCAGACTTAGCCTTACAACAAACTATTCACTGCCATGATAAAGTTAGCTTTAATAATTATTCGCGTAGTTTGTGTATTAGTATTGCTTATTGCGGCATGTTCAAATCCTGTTAAAGATAAATTGAAGGGGAAATGGCGCTCAAAAGATGGCAGTACCAAACTTTACATAACTGAAAAAGATTTTACGATGGACGATGGCGAAGGTATTGCCGAAGATTATTTTATTATGGACGATACCATTTTTACTTCGTTCCAGGGAAATCAACCTTATACCAGTTTTGTGGTTCAAAAATTGGATGGCCATTATCTAAAATTAATGGGGCCGGATTCGGTAGCTGTGGAGTATAGCAGGTAAGGCTCCCCCAAAACTTGGTTTTTTTGCCAACCATAAGAACTTTATTTCGATAATTACGATGTCTGTAGCCATAGGATTCTACAGCATCATTAACACAATCATGCAAAAACCCTCAATCCTTTTCAGAAATGAGGGTTTTGCAAACAAAACTAAACTTAGTCTGCCAGCTGGCAGACAATATGAAAAACCTTTAACTAAAACCTTCTGCGCCTTTCGGGGCGGTCTTCGCGGCGTTTGCCTGAAAAATCACGGAAACCGCCGCCACCGGCTGATCCGCTTCGGTCACGGTTAGCGCCATTGTATCCGCCTTCGCGCCTTTCACCACCGCTCCTTTCACGGTTGCCGCTATACCCGCCTTCCCTGCGGGGGTAACCACCGCCGCTGCGGCTTTCGCTGCTGCCTTCGCCTGATATTTCTATCCGTACTGGGCGGCCTTTAAAATCCGCGTCTTTAAAGCCTGCCGTTACTTTTTCAACATCGGCATGGGGTACTTCAAAAAACGAGTAAACGCCTTTAACATCTATTTTACCAACAGTGCGGCCGCTTATTTTGCTTTGATTACAGATGTAACCCAGCAAATCGCCGCGATTAAATTCATCAACCGAACCCAGGTTTATAAATAAACGGGTGTATTCTGATTTGCCGCCGTTGCCGTTACCGCGATCAGATGAACGATCATCATTCCTCTCAAACCTGCGTCCTTCTTCAAGCGGCGCATTCAGGTCGGGAGCATTTTTATAATAATCTAAAAAGCGGTTAAATTCAATGGATGCAAAGCGTTTGATGAACTCTTCTTTGCTCATCTCCTTAAATTCTTCCATTATCCGCGGGATATACTGCTCAATCTGCTGCTCATTAACCTGTACGCTATGTACTTTATGAACAATAGAGAACAATTGTTTCTCGCAAACATCAAAACCCGTAGGGATTTCGGCTTTAACAAATTTCTTTCCTAAACCGCGTTCTATCTGGCGTATTTTACCTAACTCTTTAGCGTTGATGATAGAGATAGATACACCTGTTTTACCTGCACGGGCTGTACGCCCGCTACGGTGGGTGTAATTTTCAACCTCATCGGGCAACGAGTAATTAATAACGTGTGTTATGTCACTAACATCAATACCGCGCGCGGCAACGTCAGTAGCTATCAATAATTGCAGGTTACGGTCGCGGTAGCGTTTCATTACCTTATCTCGTTGTTGCTGCGACAGGTCGCCATGCAACGAATCGGCGTTATAGCCGTCTTTAATCAAGGCTTCGGCAATATCCTGTGTTTCAATTTTGGTACGGCAAAATACTATGCCAAAAATATCAGGGTTAAAATCAACTATACGTTTAAACGCGGCATATTTATCGCGGGCGCGAACAATATAATATTCGTGCTCGATGTTTACGTTGCCGGTATTTTTTTCGCCCATTGTAAGTTCAAAAGGATCAGTCATGTATTTTTTCGCGATCCTGCGTACTTCAGTAGGCATAGTGGCCGAGAACAGCCATGTTTTTTTCTCTTCGGGTGTAGTTGATAAAATACTGTCAATGTCTTCCTGGAAACCCATGTTGAGCATTTCGTCAGCCTCGTCCAATACTACAAACTTAACTTTCGAAAAATCAATAGCTTTACGGTTGATAATATCAAGCATACGGCCCGGTGTAGCAACAACAATTTGCACACCGCGTTTTATCTGGCGCAACTGGTCAGATATATTGGCGCCGCCATACACGGCAACAACGTGAACGTTGCCCATTTTTTTGGCGTAATTCTTAATGTCGTTCGTAATTTGTAAACAAAGTTCACGTGTAGGGCACAATATAAGCGCCTGCGGAAAATTTTCTTCGAAGTCCAGCAGTTCTAACAGTGGCAGTCCGAAGGCAGCAGTTTTACCGGTCCCGGTTTGGGCTAATCCGACAAAATCGTTGCTGCCTGTTAACAAAACCGGAATTGACTGTTCCTGGATTGGCGTAGGGGTTTCAAATCCTAACTCAGAGATGGCATTAACAATATCATGACGGATTCCCAGTTCAATAAATGGGTTCATGAATTAAAATAACGAATCTGGCAACATCGCCAAATCGGGCGCAAAGGTAGGGTTTTTTATTTGTAATTCAAATAATGGGGTTGGAATAAAAATTGATGAATTATAAAAGACTATAAATTGCTATATTTGGAATATAAATAAGTTTGATATGGAAGAATCAACAATAAAAATTGATTTGATTGACAAGATAGAACATGCTGATTTTAATCAATTAAGAGAAATTTATGGCTTGGTGATCAATTACTTTAACAGTAATGAATCCATAGGGGACGAATGGGATTTGTTGCCAGAATCACATAAAAAAGCAATTAATGAAGGGCTTGAACAACTTGACGCAGGATTAGGAACTCCATTTAAAGAAGTTAACGACAGGTTGCGTGAAAAGTATGGATTAAATGGCTAAGGAAGTTGTTTTATCCCCTCTTGCAATTATTAATTATGAAAATATTATCAATTATTTAACTGTAAAATGGGGAACAACCGTGGCTAACAATTTTGTTGAACGGTTTCAAATTGTGATAGAATTATTGTCCGATGATTCCAATATATATTCATTTATCGACAAAAATAAAAAGATACAAAAGTGTGTTGTTACAAAACACAATGTTCTTTATTTCCGAAAAACAAAAGACATTGTTAAAATAATAACAGTTTTTGATACCCGCCAAAATCCGGATAAGTTAAAGTCTATTATTTAAATTTAATATTCACACTTCAAATAATACTCAACATGTAGTTAACCTGCCCTAGCTTGCCTGCCGAAATAATGATTTTGGAATAAACATTTCCTGTTTAAAAGAGTTCTTCTGAAAATATACCTATGCACCATTCCATAAACCACGTGAAACGACCCATTAAATTTCGTATTTTTTAATATCAAACGAATTATTGTCAATTTGTAATTTACCAAGCTGTGTCATAATCTCCCCCAATCCTTTATTTTTTGAATCTTTTGTAATTCTATCATTAAAAAATCAGACGCCACTTCTTCTTTAAAAACATTATCGACCATAAAAGTTGATAGCCTTCTTTCATTATACCAAAGTGGATTACCCTGCCCATCTTCGTCACACTCCCAACCAATAGATTTCAAAAATTTATCGACTTTTTTCCAATGTTTATAAGTTGAAGATATGTTAATTTCTATAAACACATTCATCTCCTCATCCCATTGATATAATCCCAAAAGCAATTGACCCTCTGCAAATTTGGTTTATAGCGCATAAGAACTGAAATCAACCACGTAATTAAATTGCGGAAAATGAATTTTTTCCTTCGTATAATCCTTTAAAATGTGTTCTAACTGGACTAAGAATCCATCCATCTTTTCCATAGTTTCCTTTACCTTAGCAATCGCAGTTAAGTCCGATGTTGTAAAAGGTATTATGCTTTTATTCATTTTATGTTCTTTAAGATATTTTGAAAACTCTTTTGATATTTCGTTAGAACTGTCTTTTAAAAGTATAAATATGTCATACCACCTAATATGTTTAAAATTTTCACCCAAGAAATCTTCGTTATTAGCTGTTTTTTCAGGCCATTTTGTTAAAAAAATTAACTGTTTATTATTTACTTTATTATCTTTTAAGAATAAAGCATATTTGTTAAGCTGATCTTTCCCTTGTGGAGAATCAACTTTACATTCTATAAAAATTATTGAATGATCATCGAGTTTAATACGAACATCTGGTATCAGGAATTTATTGACATAAACCTGTGTTTTGCACTCAAACTTATTATATTCCTTGTCACAGCTTATACGTTTAAGAAATTTTTTTTGAAAATCAACGTCAAATTCAAGACAATGAGCAAAAATTTCCGTCAAAAAATTTTCCCTTGAGTGACGTAGATGTCCTTTATCAGATTGTTTATACCGATATATTCTTTCAAATAAACTTGACATATTAATTTACATTTTTTAGGCTTAACGAAAATATATGGGTATTTGTGATACTACTATTGTCACCCTGTTTTGGTGCGAGCTTGTAGCTCGTACCTTTTCAGAGATTCGACAATTTATAAAAAAACACTTCCGAAATCGAGATTCCGAAATCCGAAATCAACGGAGCCTGTCCGCCGATTTCACCAGCTTTTCATCACGCTGTATGGCCTTTTGTGCAAATGCGATAAGCAATATGCTGATTGTGCTTAAGAAAAGGCCAATTCCGCCGTTATGGGTATCAATCTGTACGCTTCCCATAATTTTTTTTGCTTCCTGCGACATCCAGAAGCTATAGCCTATAATTACCAGCATAGCGATGTAACATAAAACGACTTGCAATTTGCGGTTTTTATAAAGGAAAATGATAATTAAAGGTATTAAGCCCACGATAACCGTAGCCGCAGTAAGCGCCACAAAAAATTGGATATGTACCAAATGCCCGTTAACATTCTGAAAAACGCCTGTCACCATAATGCTGACGAGCTTATCATCAATATAAACGCCATGGACCAGCGGGAAAAAGAAAAGGGCAAACAGCGCAAGGCCGGCAAGCAGCAAATAAACGCTTTGTATTCGTTGTAACATGTTATTGAATTATCAACAACAAAGATATAATTGTTTTAGCTATAGTTTAGTGCAGATTTATTGTCACCCAATAATAACATGCCAACTTTACAACATTTCAACCTTCCAACATTCCAACAACTTCATACCTTTGCAGTGTGACCGAAAAGTACCGCTATTTTATTGAACTTTCGTTTGATGGCGCCAACTACCATGGCTGGCAAATTCAAAAAAATGCCCTCAGCGTGCAGGAAGTTTTGAATGAAAAACTATCTGTTATTTTACGCCAGCCAATTGAAACTACCGGCTGCGGTCGCACCGATACGGGTGTACACGCACGGGAGTTTTTCGCCCATTTTGATGCGGAAGGGTTTATGGTTGATGGTACATGGCCCATGGATTACCCCAATTTAATAAGGAGCATAAATTCCATATTACCAAACGATATCGCTGTAAAGCGTCTTTTTCTGGTCGCTACAGATGCAAACGCGCGGTTTGACGCTACCTTGCGGACTTATGAGTACCATATCCATTTTAATAAAGATCCTTTTAAAACCGGGTACTCATGGGAACTACGCGACCGGCCCGATTTGGGCTTAATGAACAAAGCCGCAAAAATTATAATGGAATATACCGATTTTAGCTGCTTCAGTAAATCAAATACGCAGGTTAAAACCAATATTTGTAAGATAGCGGCAGCGGAATGGGCAGCTAACGTTGATGACGCGATTGTTTTTAAGATATCTGCCGACCGCTTTTTGCGCAACATGGTACGTGCCATAGTGGGCACAATGATAATGGTTGGAAAAAAGGAAATTGAACCCGAAGATGTACGCGATATTATTAAAAGCAAAAACCGGGGCAACGCGGGGATGTCGGTACCTGCCTGCGGGTTATATTTAACGGAAGTGAAATATTTAGCCCCCTGACCCCCTAAAGGGGGAATTTTAAAAGACCGTCAAATTCATTATTATAATTAAAGTACCTTTGAATTAATCGTGAGTAGCAGTAACAATAATTCTTCAAAAGCGCCCCCGCCGGCTGGCGGGGGCGGAGGGGGCATTACAGGTAAAGCGCTTGACTGGAAACTGCTGAGGCGGGTAATGCAATATGTTAAACCGTATAATATTACGTTTATTATTTCTGCATTTTTAACCATCTTTTTAGCGGCCTCGGCATTGGTGCAGCCTATCCTGATGCAAAAAACCCTCGACAATTATATTTTAAAGGATAAATACAACGGGTTGGTTTTTATGGCCGAACTGATGATTGGAATGCTTGTTATCCAAACCATAGCGCAGTACTATCAAACTTATTTAACCAACTCGCTCGGGCAATCAGTAATCCGTGATTTAAGGATAGATATTTTTAACCATATTACCAGTTTACGGTTAAAGTATTTTGACCATACCCCCATAGGCATTTTAATTACGCGCACAGTATCAGACCTGGAAACTATTGCCGATATTTTTTCGGAAGGGCTAATATCCATCATGGGCGATTTGTTGCTGTTAATAGCTGTTATAGGATATATGCTGTTCAGGGACTGGAAACTTGCCCTGATCACATTAATACCGATGCCCATCCTTTTTTTATCAACGTATGTTTTTAAAGAAGCCATCAAATCGGCTTTCCAGGAAGTACGTACACAGGTTGCACAATTAAACACGTTTTTAGCCGAGCATATTTCGGGTATAAGCATTATCCAGGTTTTTGCGCGCGAGGACCAGGAAATGCGCAAGTTTATAGTAGTTAATAAAAAGTACAGGGATGCCAACATCCGTTCTAACTGGTATTATTCTATTTTCTTCCCGGTTGTGGACATACTGTTTGCCTGTTGCATGGCATTTTTGGTATGGTACGGCTGCAAACGAATATTAACGGATCAGCAACTGAAAGCAATTTCGCCATCTCCCTATGCGATAAGCCCCGGTGTTATTTTAGAATTTATTCTTTACCTGAATATACTTTTCAGGCCCATACGCCAATTGGCCGATAAATTTAACACCCTGCAAATGGGAATGGTTGGCGCCGAAAGGATTTTCAGGGTTTTAGATACCGATGAGGTTGCCGTAAACACCGGCAAATTAAAACCTGCCAATTTAAGGGGCGAAATAGAATTTAAGCATGTATGGTTTGCTTATAACGAGGAGAACTGGGTATTAAAAGACATTAATTTTCATGTAAAACCCGGCAAAACACTGGCATTGGTTGGCGCTACAGGGGCAGGCAAATCCTCCACCATTAACATTTTGAACCGTTTTTATGAAATTGCGAAAGGAAGTGTTAGTGTTGATGGAACAGATATCAGGGAGTATGATGTAAACTATTTACGTTCGCAAATTGCTACTGTTATACAGGATGTTTTTTTATTTACCGATACCATCGCCAATAACATAAGTTTAAATAATGCAGCAATAACCCGCGAACAGGTTATTGCTGCTGCCAAAGACGTAGGCGCCCATGAATTTATTGAGCGGTTACCAGGCGGTTATGATTATAATGTGATGGAAAGGGGCGCTACCCTTTCAGCCGGACAGGCGCAGCTAATTTCATTTATCAGGGCGCTGGTTTATAACCCAACTATACTTGTTCTGGATGAAGCTACCTCCTCGGTTGATACAGAGACGGAAATATTAATACAAAATGCCATCGGCAAGCTTATGCAGGGCCGCACGGCCATTGTAATAGCCCATCGCCTGTCAACCATTCAAAATGCGGATAAAATTTTAGTGCTTGATCATGGCGAGATCAAAGAAACGGGTACCCACCAGGAACTGTTGCGTATTAAAAACGGGTATTACCGCAAATTGTACGAGCTACAGTTTAATTCGGCGGGCATTAGCAGGGTTTAAGTCTTTAGCCTGAAGTTCTAAGTCTTAGGTCAGGATTGCCATGCTGGTTAAAAATGTCCGTTTTAAAAATGGAAATTTAAATTACAGGATCCGTAAATAAACCGCCGCCGCACAATTAATCCGCCTTCTTCCTGATTGTATTTTTCACGGGCCTTGCTGCTGCCACTTCCTCAAAAGCATCAGCTTCTTCTTTTTTTGTTTTAACGGAAGTAACTTTTTTGGGCAATTCAGCTAATATTGTACGGCCGCCTGTTACCACCTCGCCTAAACCAACTTTCACTGTTGAACCTAAGGGTAAAAAAACATCAACCCTTGAGCCAAATTTTATAAAACCAAACTGTTCCCCTTGTTTTACGGCATCGCCTTCTTTCATATACCAAACAATACGGCGGGCCATGGCCCCGGCAATTTGCCTGAACAATAGGGCTGTACCGGCGTTGTTTTCAATAACTATAGTGGTGCGCTCGTTTTCGGTTGATGATTTCGGGTGCCAGGCAACGAGGTATTTGCCGGGGTGGTATTTAAAATATTTAACAACGCCCGATATGGGGTTACGGTTGATATGCACGTTAATGGGCGACATAAAAACCGAGATTTGTATGCGCTTATCTTTTAAATACTCAGTTTCTACCGTTTCTTCAATAACAACCACTTTCCCATCGGCTGGGCAAAGCACCTGTGTGCCATCAGCATTTATGGTTATGGATGGGCTCCTGAAAAACTGGAGTATGATAACAAAAAGTAAAAATGACAATATGTAAATGATCCATTTTACAGCAAAAGCTTGCGGAAAGTAAAATTGTATCGCCGCGTTCAAAACAAATATGAACAGGAGGCAAAGCGCAATAGAGGTATATCCTTCTTTATGGATGGTCATTTTTTAATATTTTTTGCAAAGTTATCAATTTGTGATAAAATACAGGTATGTATAAACAACCGGGGCCGCCACAAACAGCCCGTCGAACCTGTCGAGCAGGCCGCCATGGCCGGGTAATATACCGCCCGAGTCTTTAACATTGATGCTGCGTTTAAACATTGATTCAATAAGGTCGCCCAAAGTTCCGAAGCATGAAATTAAAATAGCAACGGATACCCATTGGTTCCATAACAGGTCCTTAAAATAATAATTGATAATCAGGGCAACCCCCGCGCTGATCAGGATGCCGCCTATAAACCCTTCCCAGGTTTTTTTTGGCGAATGGCGCTCGAAGAGTTTGGTGCGCCCAAATTTCACCCCTACTAAGTAAGCTCCGGTATCGTTGGCCCAAAGCAATAACAAAAATGCAAGCGGGTAATGAAAGTTAAACCCCCCCTTTATATACGCCAGCGCATGGAAGAAAGTAAATGGCAGGCAAACAAAAACCAAACCAGCCAAAGTATATGCAATATTGGTAAACGGGGCCATCGATTTTTTAAAAAGTTCCTGTATAAAAATGGCGCTGATGGTTAAGGTTAATAAAAACAGCAGCTTATGCCACATCAGGCTATCCTGGCAGGTAATAAAGGCAAACAGGATGTAAATACAAGCGCCGTTAAGCAGCCCGGTTTGTACATTTGGGTTAAACCCGCTTTGTTTAATGAGGCCGTAAAACTCGTTTAAACATAATACTGTAAGCAGCAAGTAAAATATGCCAAAAGGATAATGCCCAAATAGCACAGATCCAAGCATTACAATAACAAAGAAGAAGCCGGTTATGGCACGTGTTTTCATAAATTAATTTTGACCTGTTTTTTTCAATAATATTCCGCGATCGGTTTTTTTTCAGCTGCTGTTTTCCGATAAATAAAAAGCATAAGCAGCATAATTACAAAGCTGAATATATAGCTTCCGGCATTAAATAAATGCTGGTCATCGGGGTTTACTTTAATTACTTTATGCTGAAAAAGGTAAGTGGCAACAACCGCTGTGGCGTTATTTAAAAAATGCGCCCAAACAGCCGGCCATATACTGCCGCTCCAGGCAACAAAATAGCCAAAAAGCACACCCAGCATCAGGCGCGGTAGAAAGCCAAAAAACTCAATATGAAAAGCGCTGAATAAAATGCCGGTTATCCATATAGCCGCATCGGTGTTTTTTGTCCAGCGGGTAAATATAGTCTGCAAAACTCCCCTGAACATAAACTCTTCAACAATAGCGGTCATCAAGCCAATAAGCAATATATCAATTATCATATCCCAAATGGTTTTCATCTGCAGCATTGATCCTGTTAGCTTTTGCGCGCTGTTTTCGCTCTCTTCCATCCATCGTTGAACGCCGCTTAAAAAATGGGGCAGCTCCATTTTTTGGTTGATGTTTGACAATACTTCAATAGTGGGATTTGAAATCAGCATAATGAGTAACACTAAGGGGAAAAGCATCCAGGGCAAGGCCCAGCCGGGCTTCATATAATCCTCGGGGTCCGTAACAATAACATAAGAAAAGAAGACAGGGGCGGCAAATATAGGTAAGGTTGTACCTGTTAATTGCAATACCCATAAT
Source organism: Mucilaginibacter sp. (assembly GCA_036509935.1). Lineage (GTDB taxonomy): Bacteria > Bacteroidota > Bacteroidia > Sphingobacteriales > Sphingobacteriaceae > Mucilaginibacter. The sequence continues at coordinate 1,807 of DATCES010000456.1, read as the reverse complement.
GCATTTACAAAATGCGGGCTTGCAACACTTAATGTGCCTACAGCCATTAATGTTTTTAATCCATAAAGGGCGGTAACTATCCCCGCACCCACCATGGTTCCTACGAAAAGAAAGCCGATAAAAACACCGGTAAATATCAGAAACTGTAGTGCGGGGTGTATTTGTATATAGCCCTCTACGGGTGGTTTATATGGTGTATTTATCATACGGCTTAAAATTCGTATTTTTGCAACGAAGATAAGTGATGTCTGTACAAATAGGAAATATTGATTTAGGGGAATTCCCGCTGTTGCTGGCACCGATGGAAGATGTGAGCGATCCGCCTTTCCGTTATGTGTGCAAGCAAAACGGCGCAGATATGATGTACACGGAATTCATCTCGTCCGAAGGCTTGATCCGCGATGCCGCCAAAAGCCGCCAGAAACTGGATATTTTTGAATATGAACGACCTATAGGCATACAAATATTTGGCAGCGACATTGACCACATGCGCGAAGCAACTGAGATTGCCACGCTTGCCAATCCCGACCTAATAGATATAAATTACGGCTGCCCGGTAAAAAATGTAGCTTGCCGTGGCGCCGGCGCCAGTTTGCTGCAGGATATTGACAAGATGACAGCAATGACCAAAGCCGTGGTTGAAGCGACACACTTGCCGGTAACTGTAAAAACCAGGCTGGGCTGGGACGATAATACAAAAAATGTAGATGAAGTTGCTATTCGTTTGCAGGATGTGGGTATTAAAGCGCTCACTATACATGGGCGTACACGCTCGCAAATGTATAAAGGGGTTGCAGACTGGAGCCTGATCCGTGAAATAAAAAAAAATCCGGGGATACAAATCCCCATTTTTGGGAACGGGGACATCGACTCTCCACAAAAGGCCGCAGCATGGCGGATGGAATTTGGTGTTGATGGGATGATGATTGGCAGGGCGGCGATAGGTTACCCCTGGATATTCAGGGAAATTAAACATTATTTTAAAACGGGTGCGTACCTTGAAAAGCCTACCATTGCTGAAAGAATTAGCGCCTGTACCACACACCTGCAAAAATCAATTGAGTGGAAAGGCCCCAAAACCGGCATATTTGAAATGCGGAGGCACTATTCCAACTATTTTAAGGGTATTGAGAATTTTAAAGAATACCGCATGAAATTGGTTACAGCAGGCAGTTTAAACGAAGTGCTGGGTATATTGAATGAGGTTGAACAGAACCCAAGATATGCCGGTTTTGAGACAGAAGTATTAAGTTATTAGACTAAATAAAAATGTAAAATTTTATTTTTGAAATGGCTTGATATTTGACTGTATAATATATATTTGAACAATTGAAATGCTAAATATGGTTACTATTATTACAGATGGGGTTAAGGTTTCGGTAGAGACCATTTACCAGCCTGAATACTCGAACCCGGCGAATGACCATTTTATGTTTGCCTACAAAGTAAATATAGAAAATATGGGCAATTATGCGGTAAGGCTAATGGGGCGTCATTGGTATATTTTTGATTCCAACGGCGCAAAAAGGGAAGTGGAAGGCGAAGGCGTAGTAGGCCAGCAACCGGTGATAGAGCCCGGCAACACGCATGAATATGTATCAGGCTGTAATTTAAAAACAGATATGGGCAGCATGAAAGGCGAATACCAGATGGCACGCCTGATAGATAACTCCCTGTTTTGTGTCCAGATACCTGAATTTTACCTTATAGCCCCTTACCGGATGAATTGAGGGTTTATTTAGCCCTGCGTATATAAAAACATAGGAAAACAAGAGGCTGTATCATAAATCATGATACGGCCTTTTTT
>DATCES010000455.1:0-6922 GCA_036509935.1 Mucilaginibacter sp. | reverse complement strand
CATCCCTAAAAAACAAATATTTGATGCCTATAACGATGACATTATCAAAGATATACAACACAAAATCAATCAAAGACCAAGAAAAAAACTCCAGTTCGAAAACCCTAAATACATTTTTTACACTAACTTAGATAAAAAAGTTGCATTGGTGAGTTGAATCTGCGTCACCTCAAAAAAGAAATTAAATTTGGAAAAGCCGATACTATCACCTTATCTTTGGAACAAAATTTGGTAGCAATACCATAATCATTACCTCACAAAAGGTTTTGATTTATAAAGAAGCGGCGAGAGATCAGGCTCAATAACCCGCTGGCAACCCTTCAATGTTGGAGTAGGTGCCAATTCCTGTCCCGGCAAATAACACCGGGGAATATAAATTAACAACCATGAAAAGTCTGATTTACAACTTTCTCCAAAACACTTTTAAGGCCCGAAAAAGCGCTGCACCTATGTACTGTTATAGCTATGCCAATAGCTGTATGTGTATTTGTATGTGCTGCTGAGCCTTAACACGTTTTACTTTTTCTTTTTCCCGAAAAATATACGTGCTGTCACCAAAGGGGTTAATATCCTGTTGTGACCAATCCAACAAACAAAATCATAAAATTTAATGCCAGGATAACACAAGCAATGAACGAAAAGATATTAAAATACAATAAGCCATTCAAACTCGAATCAGGCAAACAATTAAAACAACTTGAAATCGGTTTCAATACTTATGGAACGTTAAACAAAAACAGGGACAATGTGGTGTGGGTATGCCATGCATTAACTGCAAATTCGGATGTATTCGACTGGTGGAAAGGCCTTTTTGGCGATAACGATTATTTTAACCAAAACGATTATTTTATCGTATGCGCCAACATCCTGGGCTCGCCTTATGGCAGCAGCAGCCCTTTAAGCATAAACCCGGTAACGGGCCAGCCTTACTACCTTTCGTTTCCGCAGTTAACCGTAAGGGACATTGTTAAAGCCCATCAAATATTGGCCGAACACCTTGAAATTGAAGAAATTGAAATACTCATAGGCGGGTCACTTGGTGGGCAGCAGGTAATTGAATGGGGAATAATGGAGCCGGAGCGCATCAAAAACCTCATCCTGATAGCTACCAATGCGAAACATTCCCCCTGGGGAATAGCTTTTAACGAATCGCAACGCCTGGCTATTAGTACCGACCGCACTTTTTACGCCAATACGCCCGATGGCGGAAAAAAGGGATTAAAAGCCGCCCGGAGCATTGCGTTGCTTTCCTACCGCAGCTATAAAACGTATTCCATAACCCAGCAGGAAGAAATGGATAACGTAGTTGACGACTATAAAGCATCGTCCTATCAAAACTACCAGGGCGGGAAACTGGTAAACAGGTTTAATGCTTACAGCTATTGGTTCTTATCAAAAAGCATGGATTCGCATAATGTTGGCCGCGGCAGGCATGGCATTGAAAAGGCGTTAAGCCTCATCAAAGCCCGCACACTGGTTATAGGGATAACATCAGATGTATTATTCCCGATAGAGGAACAACAATACCTGTTCAGGCATATCCCAAAATCAGCTTTTGCCGAACTGGATTCGTTTTACGGGCACGACGGCTTTTTAATTGAAACAGGAGCATTGACAAATATTATCACTTCGTTTTTTAAAACGGATGTAAAAGGAAAAATTATTGAACTGCAACGTACAGCATAATGAGTAAAAAATTAAACATTGGATTATTTGGCTTTGGCGTGGTTGGCCAGGGCTTGTATGATATTATCAAAACCAAAAACCTGAACCTTGAGATCGTAAAGATTGCTATAAAAGACCCGCATAAACAACGTACGCTCCCCTCCCATTTGTTTACAACGGAAAGGGATGAGCTGCTTAACAACCCGGCGATAAATACTATTGTTGAGCTGATTAACGATACCGAAGCGGCATTTGAGATAGTATCAAGGGCATTAAGCTCGGGTAAAAATGTTGTTTCGTCCAGCAAAAAGATGATCGCCCTTCATTTGAATGAACTCATTGAACTACAGCATAAACATGGCACATCATTATTGTACGAGGGGGCAGTATGTGGTAGTATCCCCATCATCAGGAACCTTGAGGAATATTACGATAATGAGCTGCTTCATTCCATAAGCGGCATTTTTAACGGATCGTCAAACTACATACTTTCAAAAGGTTTTCTTGAAAATTTAGATTATGATACTGCATTAAAACAGGCGCAGGACCTGGGTTTTGCCGAAACTGACCCCACCAGCGATGTTGGCGGCTTTGATGCCAAATATAAATTAGTGATTGCCGCCGCCCATGCTTACGGCGTTATTGTACAGCCTGATGAAGTGTTTAATTTGGGGATACAAAACCTATCCGCATACGACCTGCAATATGCCCGCGAAAAAAACCTTAAAATTAAGCTGGTCCCTGTTGCCAAAGAATTGGACGATCGCCACGTAGCCTTGTTTGTTTTGCCAAAATTTGTAAACGAAAGCGAATTTTTATACAATGTGGAATATGAATATAACGGCGTAATAGTACAGGCCGCATTTGCCGACCAGCAATTCTTTTTTGGTAAGGGGGCGGGCGGCCATCCGACCGGGTCGGCAGTATTATCGGATATTGCCGCTTTGCGCTATGATTACCAGTATGAATACAAAAAAGCGAAGGAACGGAAGGACCTGAACTTTACCAATAATATTGAATTGAATATTTACCTGCGGTATGAGGATGAAAGCCTGGTGGGGGCTTTAAATTTTGAATATATCCATGAACGCTATTATTCAGGCATTTACAAGTTTGTTATCGGAAAGGTCAACCTTCAAAACCTTATTGATAACCAACACCTTATTGAGGGCAATAATGCTTTCGTAGCCTTTGCGGACCAGCTTTCAGGGGTAAATTTAGCTGCCGGGGTAAAACAATCTGCCGAGGCTTCCTGATATTTTTTCCGTTAATTTTTTAGTTTTTAAACCTGGTCCCTTATGGGGCCTTTTTTTTACCGTTATAGTATGAACCCCACCAACTCAACAAAGGCGGTTATCGTAGCTATCTCCCCTTTGGGCAGTTTGTAAAAAGTTGTTTTTAAATGATTTTACAAATAATACCCACCCTCTTTCTGTATTTATTCCCCTTCCAGTTCTTGTATCGTCTTTTTAGCAGCTGCCAGCCTGATGGCCTTGTTTTTTTCGACCAGCTTATGGGTTATCCAATGCTCCAGTTTATGATGCAGCGGAACAATAAGCGCGGCAATAATAACCAATACCAGCAGCATTAAAACAGGCGAACCGTTTGTTACCTGCGACAGGTAAGGATGAATAATAAGATTAATAAATTCAAAAAACACCAGCAGGCCCAGTACGCCAAAAAAACCGATCAGTTTTGTGCTTACAATTATACTGCGGCTAAGCAGCAGGAAAATAATTACAAAGCTGATCAGCGCGATGGCTATGGCCGCGTATGCTACATTGTTGCGGCGCTGTATGGCATCATCAGCTAATATTGCAGCCTGCTCGTTCTCCTTTATCTGCTCATTAACAATCAAAGCCTGTAGCTGGTTGGTTTTTTGCTCATTTAATACGCTATCCTGGTATAAATCCTTTACTTTTAAATAATAAAAGGCGCTATCATGCAACTGAAGGTCAGCATATAAATTGTACAGGATTTTTGACGATTCAATTATTTCTTTTTTGCTCCCAATCTGCCTGTTAGTTTTAAAACTGATAAGGGCGTATTTTTTTGCTTCGGGGTAATTTTTATGCAGCAGTAAATACTTGCTGTAAAGTTCAGAAGTAAAGCCAAATGATGCCGCGTTTTTTGTGGAATCAGAAAAATGCATGCTTTTTTTATAGTAATAATTTACCAGTTCCGGTTCATTTAGCTGTTCATATACTACAGCAAAATTGAGATAAATGGCGGGTTGTATAGAACTATCTTTGAACCTGATATTGTCCGCTAATGCCAACTGCGCATATTTTAATGCAGAATCAGGCTTATTCATTTTGGCAAAGGTGCGCGCCAGATTGGTGTGAAGATAACCCACAGTGCTTGTTGCTCGTCGTAAATTTTGTACACCTTTTCGCAAATACAGCAAAGCCGACGGATAATTCTCAAGACTGGTATAAACAGCCGCTATATTATTAAATACTATGGCTGTTCGTCTTGATGAACTGTTTTCGGCTATTCCTAATGCTTTAAATTCGTACGCTAAAGCTTGTGAATAATCACCTTTTCGGGCAAAATAGTTACCTGTAGCTATATATGTTTTTATAAACAAACTATCATCTTTTGTTTTTTGGGCCAGCGCAAGCAAGCGCCGGTTAATACCGGGTAAACTATCATATTTGCCGGTTATACCATAATGATTGGCAGCTATAAATAAACTATCGAAGGTATGTTGCGGAGTAGCCTGATTTTTATTTTTTTGCTGGGCTGATGCGTTAAGCACAGTAACTAACAGAAAGATCAGCGCATAGAAATATTTCATGGTTTACTTTTTAAAATCCGGCCTGATGTCAAGCCATTGGCAGAATTCCTAAAATTATAAATAATTGATTAAAAAGATCAACATTTTACTTTTTATATGCGTTTTGAAAATGAGGAAATGATGGCTAAATTGAAAAGTAGATTGCTGGTTAAATGGTAATATTTAAATTATATTTCAATATTACACGCCGGTCGCAAAGCCAATAATCATCTGAATTATCTACAGGCATTCATTTTTTGTCACTATCGGTTACGGGAAAGTTGTCCATGCGATGTTATTTATAGCTGCAACTATCAGGGTAGTGTTTTGTTTACGAAAACGGTATGTGTCCTGTATTGTACTTCTATAACTTATTATGGGGACAGTATTTATTCCCTTACAGGTTAAAACATTAAGGATATCAGATTGGTATCGAATTTGTATTTGATCGGTCAATCATCTACTAACCATTAAAAACAAAACCATGAGATCAATTTTGTACATCATAGCAGTTATCCTCATTATAGGATGGGCTATCGGAACTTTTGCTTACGCAGCCGGAGGTTTAATTCACATTTTATTAGTTATTGCAATAATAGCTTTACTACTTGGCTTTTTTAGGAGAGAGCCCATCATTTAATCAGCTAGTATATACAGATATGAGTGATAAGATTAGCTTGCACAGCAATTTACTATCTATAACGGTTCTTACACGGCTTATACCTAAGCTTAATTGCCTGGGCTTTAGCCCTGTGATTTTTATCTTCAATTGAGAAGACAAACCATCACCGGATTCTAATCAATGTCAAAAGAATCATTTTATATTGTTGGAATTGGCCTTTCTATTGGAGGGGTTGATCCTTTATGTGAAATTTTATCCAGGCTGCCGGGGAAAGCAAACGCCGCGTTTTTAATTATCCAGCATCTGGCCCCTACCTACAGAAGCCGGCTGGCCGAACGATTACAAAATTTTACTAAAATAAAGGTTAACGTAGCAAAGCACGCTCAACTCATTGAATGTAACCAGGCGTATGTATTAGCCGAAGGCCAGATGATGACGATTGAGAACGGTAATATTCGTTTAAGAGAACGGAATCATGATGAAACCGTTAACAAGGCAGTGGATATTTTATTTAAATCAATGGCACTTGATTTAGGTAACAGGGCGATCAGTGTTATCCTTTCCGGTTTAGACGGGGATGGTTCACTGGGAGCGACGCAAATTAATCTCCGGGGTGGTATTACTATAGCTCAATTACCAGCATCTGCCCAGTTCCCTTCCATGCCGGAATCGGCTATTTCCAGCGGCAATACAGATTTTGTTCTATCGCCCGAAGACATTGCAAGCAGGCTAACCAAGATTATTAACGAATAATTTCAGTTAATGATTTATCGACCCTTCGGAGTTGCCTGTAAAGGCATCTGTAGTACTAAAACCTGGAAAAGCGAAGCCAAATAAAAGGGTTTCGGATGTAATGAACGAATCTTTGCTCATCAGCATCACCATTAACAATAGCGATACATCCACAACTAAAGCTACCCAATTTAGCCGATGCAAAACCAGCCGCTAAAATTGCGGCCCTGTCATCCGACGAGTTAGTTGGCATTGCAGGCGATAACACAGATTATAAAATACAATTTAAAGTATTTCATAGTGAGATTCAGCATAACCTGACTGTATCGCATTGATCTAAAATATTTTTAAGGCTGGATGCGAATTGTTCAACATTTGGAGGCAGTGACATCGTCAGGTGGTCGCCCGGCACTTCAAAAAGCTCAACCCCTTGTTGGGCATATTAACTTAACGTGAGTTCGATATAAGAATTGCCTCTTGCATTCCGTTTCGCCTCACCTAAATCCTCTCCAAAGGAGAGGACTTTGAATAGCAAATTTGCGGATTTTAGTGCTGTTTTGGCTCCCTGTCCTTTGGAGAGGGCTGGGGTGAGGCCAATAAGGCAGTTATGTCGAACTCACGTTAACTTAACAATAATTCGTCCCCGGGCATTCAAACGCCGTCCGCCGGGCAGTCCCTGGCGCAGCCCTTCCAGGCCAGCATCCAATACCTTTGCCATGTAATTGTGTAAACCATGTTTTGTATGGTTTACCAATTTAATTAATTGATTAACAGCTATTTACAATTGTGTTAACCATAAATTGTGTTAACCTTTGTAAACCATCTTTTCATGTTTTTGGAGGGTTAATGGCACCCAATTTTTGCCCTGTTATTTCCAAATTGATACCCGGATTTAGTGAGGTAGAAAAAACTTTTTTGACTTCCGTTGAGGTTTCCTTGTTAAAATACCATTTATCCCGATAATTTAACGTACCTTGCGGCCTTAACCAATAATATAAATAATATAATGGCAACTGGAACAGTAAAATTTTTTAATGAATCAAAAGGCTTCGGCTTTATTACACCTGCTAACGGCCGCAAAGAAGTATTTGTACACGTTACAGGGTTGATCGATCAGGTCCGCG
>DATCES010000454.1:0-3311 GCA_036509935.1 Mucilaginibacter sp. | reverse complement strand
CACCGATGGTCACCGGGTTGATGTTAAAGGCCATTTTTAATTGTTCAATATTTTTTATTCCTGGCGAAGTTTCAAATTTGCTGTTCAAATCAACGCCATAAAATTGCGGGTGACTTATGTTTTTTACATTCCCCAGGTTATCCGGGCTTATCCCGCCGCTTAAAAAAAATGGGGTATCCAATTCATATTTATCAAGTAGCGCCCAATCAAATGTATTGCCAGACCCGCCATATATATCCGTTTTTGTATCAAAAAGAAAGAAATCAACATTGTCCTGGTATGCCTTTAGCTGATCAAAATCAAAGCTATCATTCAATCCGAAAGATTTAATTACTTCCACCTTGTCCCGGAATGAATTGCAAAAACCGGGGCTTTCATCGCCGTGTAGCTGTATAGCATCGAAGCTGTATTTAGCAATCAATTTATTAATATTGTCCGCATTTTCATTTACAAAAACGGCTGTCTTTTTTACGTGGGAAGGAATATTTTTTAATGATTCAACAGGTATCTCACCAATAAACCTGGGCGAAGGTACATAGAAAATAAATCCCATATAATCAGGTGTCAAAGCTGATACAGCTTTTATATTTCCCGCGTATTTTAAACCACAGACTTTTATTTTCATTTTTAATTGGCCACTAAAATTTTGAAGCTGTTTAATGCTTTTTTGCAGATCAATGATTCCTCTGCTTCACAAAAGCAATCGGCAAAGTTTTTTTCGGGGCCCATCGTTTTAATCGCCAGGGCTGCGTTAGCTAAAACCACATTATTTTGCGCTTTTGTAGCTTCGCCGTTTAGCACCTTCACAAAAATATCTGCCGATTCATTTACGCTGTCCCCACCTAAAATTTCCTTTGGGTCTAATCTTGCAAAACCCAAACTTGCAATGCTGTGTATTTTTTCGCCTTCTGCAGAGAAGGTTTTAAAATCGCAGGTAAGTGAAACCTCATCATAACCGTCCAACGCGTTTAAAATGGTATATTTTATATCTGACTTTTGATACAGGTAAGCGTAAATGCGGGCAAGTTCCAGATTAAACACACCAACCAACTGGTTCTTGGGCTTGGCCGGGTTAACCATTGGTCCCAGCATATTGAAAAATGTTTTTACGCCAAGCTCACGGCGGATAGGCGCTACGGTTTTCATAGCCGGATGAAAAAGCGGGGCATGCAAAAAGCAGATATTAGCATCGTCAATACTTTGTTTTAGTTTATCATTTTCCTTGGTAAACTTATAACCCAAAAACTCCATTACATTTGAAGAGCCGCAACCGGATGATACGCCGTAGTTACCATGTTTGGCAACTTTGTAGCCGGCCCCGGCTACAACAAACGAAGCAAGCGTTGAGATATTAAAGGTATCCTTTCCATCGCCGCCGGTACCACAAAGATCAATCAGCTCATCAGTTTCAAGATCAACAGGCAGGCAAAGTTCCAGCATGGCATCCCTGAAGCCTTCCAGCTCATTAACCGTGATGCTGCGCATACAATAGGCTGTCATAAAAGCCGCCATTTGCGAATTATTGTATTTACCCTGCGCAATAGCTGTCAAAATTTCCTTCGACTGATCGCGTGTAAACGTTTTATTTTCAAAAAGATAGTTTAAGATATGTTTCATACCCCCTGACCCCCTAAAGGGGGAACTTTTAAATAGTTGTTTATATTTTTTGTTTCTTTCCTACCCGCCAAACGGTTCCCCCTTTAGGGGGCCAGGGGGTATAAAAAAAGGGTTACCAAACGTGGCAACCCTTCTGAATATCTTAAAAAAACAAAAATGGAATTGCCTTACGATTACCCGTTAAGCCACCACCAATTATTGTTTATTGTTTTCATTATTAATTATGGTACAAATATGGAAATAGTTTTTCCTAAAAACAAGCAGAATGATATTTTTACAAAGTTAGTTGATTAAGTTAGTGGTTAATTAGGTAATGTAGTTTAAAAGCAATTATTGCACAAATTATTCTAATTTAACCAACTATTCACATAATCAACTCAACCAACGGCTCAGTAACTTAATCATCCAACAACTGAATATGTCAATACACAAACGTAAAATAAATCCGGAAGACGACCTCGGCTTTGGCCTGCAGCCAGTTATTAAAAACCAGCCTTTGATTAACAAAGACGGAACGCCGAATGTGAAACGGGCAGGCCTGCCGTTTTTTAATACTTCCAATAACTACCATACTTTAATTACGATGAGCTGGACAAAGTTTTGGCTTTTAGTTATCAGCGCCTATTTAATAATTAATATTATCTTCTCTGTTATTTATATTTCATTTGGCCCGGGCACCCTGGATGGCGGTACTATCGGCAATACCCCTTTTCATCATTTTATGGATGCCTTCTTTTTTTCCGCCCAAACCATTTCCACCGTCGGGTACGGGCACATTTTTCCAAAGGGAATGATGTCAAATAGCGTAGCAGCGCTGGAGTCAATGCTGGGTTTGCTTGCCTTTGCGCTGGCCACCGGCTTATTATACGGGCGTTTTTCGAGACCATCGGCACAAATTACTTATAGTAAAAATATGCTGGTGGCCCCTTATCTGGAAAACAGCAAAGGAATTATGTTCCGGTTGGCCAATTTACGCCGGAATATCCTGATAGATCTTGAAATTGAGGTCATTTTTTCGTTCAATGAAACAGTTGACGGCAAAACCATGAGAAGATTTTATCCGCTTGACGTAGAGCGCCGCAAAGTAAGTATCCTCACCATGAACTGGACAATAGTTCATCCGCTTGACGAAAAAAGCCCGTTGAAGGACATGACCAAAGATGACCTTATAAACGCCGAAGCCGGGTTTGCTATTTTACTCCGGGCATTTGACGATACATTTTCTCAAACTGTTCATTCGCGTACCTCGTACCAGGCACATGAAATTGTTTGGGGCGCCAAATTTAAACCTGTTTTTGACAGGGATGAAGATGGAAGGATAGTTTTGGATTTAAGTAAGATAAGTGACCATGACGTTTTAGAACTTAGTAATTAAGTGAAGATTTTTTTATTGGTTTCAGCCGGTGTTTACCTCATGGCAAATTAATTCATCAGATTTTTTTAATTTTTTTTAAGTATCTTAGCGTAATGAATTATACAGATTATATTGAGATTAACCCGGAAAAGCGATTTGGTAAACCAATTATTATCGGCACCAGGATATCTGTATATGATGTCCTTAGCTGGTTAGCTGAAGGAATGTCAGTTAGTGATATTATTTTAGATTTTCCTGAATTAAACGGGGAACAAATAAAAGCTTGTTTATCATATGCTGCTGATAAAGAGCATAAATTAAGAGTAGTATCGTGAATATT
>DATCES010000453.1:0-4936 GCA_036509935.1 Mucilaginibacter sp. | reverse complement strand
TTATCGAAAAAAGCGATAATACATCCCGTTCCCGATGCAATCACAAGCGAAAAAACAAGTATTGAGTTCCCGTTTATCTTAACCACAGGCCGCATCCGCGATCAATGGCATACGATGACTAAAACCGGTAAAGTAAACAAGCTTAACCAACATTACCGGCAATCATTTATGGAAATTCACCCCCGCGATGCTAATACGCTACAGATAAATGAAGGGGACGTTACGGTGATAACCTCAAGGCGCGGGGAAGTAAGGGTAAAGGCTACAATATCGACCCAAATAAAACAGGGGGTAATTTTTTTGCCAATGCATTGGGGGAAAATATTAGGCAACGACCTTAACCGGGCCAACAACCTTACATCAGGCCAGGTTGATCCCATTTCAAAGGAACCTGATTTTAAATATTGCGCGGTCAGTGTATTCAAATATAAAAAACCCTTCCAGCGGATTATAGTGATTGGTGCCGGGGCCGGGGCTTACGGATTTGTAAAATCATACCGGGCGCTTAACCAGGATGACGAAATTACCATCTTCAGCAAAGAGGACTTCCCGTTTTATAACCGTGTAATGCTGCCCGACTACATCAGCGGTGAGCAAAAATGGGAACAGTTAGTTAAAATGAAAGATGAAGATGAACCGGGATATAAAATCCGTTTGTTACGCGGGGTAAGTATTGAAAAAATTGACCGTATTAATAAACAGGTTATTGACTCAAGAGGGATAAAAACCGGCTATGATATTTTACTGATAGCGACAGGCAGCAGGGCATCCGTTCCAAAAAATGTCCCTGCATTACCGGGAATATTTACTATGCGCAACAGGACAGATGCCGATAATTTTAAAAAACATTTGCCCGAGGACGGCCATGTGGTGATTGTTGGCGGTGGGCTGCTTGGCCTGGAGATGGCCGCATCCCTACGGGAAATGGGTGTAAAGATCACCATTGTGCAGCGCATATCGCGTTTTTTAAACAGGCAACTGGATACCCTGGGCAGCCAGTTATTGCATGAAGAAATGGCTGACCAGGGCTGTGATATTTATTACGATGATGAAGTGCAGCTTTACTACGGGCGTTCGAAATTAACCGGCATAGGTTTAAAAAGCGGCCGGAAAATTAATTGTGATGCCATGATAATCGCTATTGGCACTACGCCAAACCTGGAAATTGCTAAAGAGAGCGGATTGGAGTGCAGGCAGGGCGTGATAGTGAATGAACGTTTGCAAACCAGCAGCCCGGACATTTATGCGATAGGCGAAATTGCTGAATTTGAAGGCATTTTATATGGTATTACCGCGGCTGCCGAACAACAGGCCGAAGTGGTTGCCAATTACCTGAATGGTGATATCGCCAGCTATTACAAGGGCAGCTTATTTGTAAACATCATTAAAATTCATGGTTTTGATTTGTGCAGCATTGGTTTGCCCGAATGTCCGGATGATAAGGATTATGAAGAAATTGTTTTTATTGATAAAGCAAAAAGGTATTATAAAAAATGCATTGTTCACAATGACCGGTTGGTTGGCGCTATACTGATAGGCGATAAAAGCGAGTTTTTAGAATACAGGGACCTTATTGCCAACAAAACAGAATTAAGTGAAAAAAGACTGCAATTATTGCGTAGCGGTAATAAAGCCGACCCGGTACTTGGTAAATTGGTTTGCAGTTGCAATAATGTAGGCAGCGAAAATATAAAGAAAAAAATAGGGGAGGGCTGTGATACCATGAAAGAATTATGTAGTGCTACGGGCGCAGGCACGGGCTGCGGTTCGTGCAGGCCCGAGGTAAAGCGGTTGCTTGATGAAGCGTTGGAAATACTGGCGCCCGCTAAAGTTTTTTAGATGATAGTTAATGGTTAGCAAATGGAGCATATTGTAAAAATAAACTTACCGGGCGGTTTTATATCCGCAGGCGATTTGTACGAAATACTGTTAATAGCCGAAAGCGCGGGCGCGGTTAATATCCGCTTTGGCAACAGGCAGCAATTGTATTTCAGCATAGGGGAAGATTGTTTGGAAGACATGAAGATGGATATGCTGAGCGCTGAAATTAAGTACGAAATTGATAGCGAGGAATATCCCAATATAATCAGCTCTTACGTTGCCGATACGATATTTAACCAGGAAGGGTGGTTACGGGAAGGCGTTTATAAAGATATTTTGGACGGGTTTGATCATCAGCCAAAATTAAAGATCAACATTGCTGATAACCAGCAAACATTTGTGCCATTTTTTAGCGGGAATATTAATTTCATCGCTTCGGAAACCAGTAATTACTGGTTCATGTATATCCGTTTCCCAAAAACGGGCAGGCTGTATTGTTTTCCTTCATTGGTTTATTCGGATGATATACCGCAAACAGCTAAAACCGTTGAAGATATTATACTTGATAATAAAGGTCATTTTTATGATCAGGGTGTAATAGATGAACAGGCATTTTATAAAATACTGTTGAAAAAAAGCGCGGTTGCTTTTCAAAAGCCGGTTGAGGCATTGAGGCTGCCTGATTTTTACCTGCCTTATTACGAGGGCTTTAATAAATATGGCGGCAGCAAATACTGGCTGGGCATATACAGGCGCAATGAACTTTTTTCGGTGGGTTTTTTGAAGGATGTATGTTCGCTATGCCTGAACAGCCGTATCGGGCAGCTATATACCACACCCTGGAAATCAATCATCATAAAAGGTATTGAGCAAGCCGACCGCAACCAATGGGGGGTGATACTAAATAAGTTCCGTTTGAATGTACGTCATGCTGCAAATGAACTGAACTGGCAGATAGAAGATATTTGCGAAGAGGCGCTGGAATTAAAACACCAACTGGTACGTGAATTTGAAGCTGCCGACTTACGTACCTACCAGCTTTGCTTTGCTATTAAAACCCAGCCTAAGACGGGCTTACAAGGGTCAATAATTATAAAAAAGGATAAGGACGGTTTGTTCGATCTTTTGCATACAATAGATTTTAACCCAAATTCAAAAGATTATATCACTTATTTGCAGCGAATAAAACCAGAACAATTAAGCGTAAACCTGATTGCCCTCTGCAAAGAATTTTATAATTTGCAAAGCGCTGACATCCATTCGCCGGTTGGTGAGTTTATTGATGAAACAAGTTTAAAGCATGAGAAGAAAGAGGTTTTTCAATGCAATAATTGTTTAACCCGGTATGATAAAGTTTATGGCGATTGCGTAAATAATATTGAAAAGGACGTTGAATTTGAAAGCCTTGCCGAATATGAATGTCCCGTTTGCGGATCCCATAAAAGTGAGTTTAGTTTGATTGAATTAAATACCTGATCCGGAACGATAGATTGCCGGGCAGGCTAAGCGGGAAATTCCATAGCCCGCCCGGTACGTACCGGTAAATTACAGCACCGGACGATGTTTTTTACTTTATTACAACTTAATGCATGGGGCTATATCTTTTTCAAGCATAGCCCATAAAGAAACCTGTTTCAAAATGTCGTTCCCCGGCGGGAGCGTAAAAAAAGCCGTGGCTGCTCACTATTCACCACTCACGACTCACAAATTCAATTCGTATTTAATATCAGCCCCGGTTCATCAAAATCTATCATCTTTTGGCGTTCAACAGTTGGAATCGGGATTGATTTATTTTCTTTGTAGTCATAACTCACACAAACTGTTTTGCCTGTAGTGCATATTTCCGCACCCTTAGGGGTTATTTTAACCAGAACATGCATTACGTCAAAACTACTGTTGCCTATTCGGGTAGTCCGTATATAACATTCAATTTCATCATCCAGCATAATAGGTTTTAAATAATTGACCTCCGAACGGCCTACTATTACGCCATTTTCGCTCATATCCCATTGAACTATTTCGCGCCAATATTTAATGCGCGCCTCTTCAAAGTAGGTTAAATAAACGGCATTGTTCACATGCCCTACAGCATCAATATCCGAAAAACGGATCGCAATAGGGGTTCTGAATTTATAGTCTGTTAGTTTTTCAGCCATTGTGTGCCATATTGTCTATATAAAATAATTATAACAGACATAGTGTCTGCTGTATTGCGGGTTTTAAGTGTTGGTATAACACTTGATAAATCATCGGCGAAGATAAATAAAAGAAAAACTCAGGAGGACATAAAAATGACTTTAGTAAAATTTGCAAACGGACAAAAAAACCATGCGGTTAACCCTTTTTTTAGCGATGTGTTTGATTCTATATTAAACGATTCGTTTTTGAGCGACAAACTTGCCACCCGCGTACCTGCAGTTAACATTGCAGAAACTGAAAATGAATTTCATATAGAACTGGCTGCCCCCGGTTTAAAGAAAGAAGACTTTAAGATCAGCCTTGATAAAAACGTTTTAAGCGTATCGGCCGATAAGAAAATTGAAAACATTGAAGAAGGCAAAAAATTCAGCAAACGCGAGTACAGCTACAACTCGTTCACCAGGTCGTTCACTTTGCCTGAAGTTGCCGACTACAGCAAAATTGAAGCTGAATATACCGATGGTATATTAAAGCTGAATGTTGCAAAAAAAGAAGAAGCTAAGATTCAATCACGAGAAATAGCTGTCAAATAAGTCTGAAAGGATTTCGGATTTTCGATTTCGGATTTAGTTAAATGCGAATTTTGGGAATTAAAAAAACAGGAAATTTTCCAATTCCGAAATCGAAATTCCGAAATCCGAAATGGCAAGAATTTTTTCATAATAGTTTGGTTTAGTTTGGATGAGAGGCCGTTCCGCAAGGGGCGGCTTTTTTAATTTTGATTTACGGATTACGATTTTAGATTTATAAATTTTCGAATCTAAAATCGCAATTCTAAAATCGTAAATCCCTCAGCCCCTCATATTAATATACTGCAAAGGCTGCCCGAAATCATCGCCCCGGCAAATGCTAATCACCGCCTGCAGGTCATCAATCTTTTTGGCCTGTACGCGCACCTGGTCATCCATAATGGAGG
>DATCES010000452.1:0-7819 GCA_036509935.1 Mucilaginibacter sp. | reverse complement strand
TTATGGCTCCCTCGGTACCCTTATTATACTCATGCTCTGGCTGTATTTGAATTCACTTATCTTATTGATAGGCTTTGAATTAAATGCCAGCCTTGATTTCTCAAAGCGCAATATAAAAGTTTTAAAACCGATGTTTAATAGTTTTAGGAAGTTGTAGATGATTTAATAAAATTTATAATAAAACGATGTAAACATATTAGATTTATTGACGTTAATTAATTGGTGCATAAACAACGCCGTTGAGATTTGAAAAAGATGGGCAAAGTATTTACGATAGCAAAAGGTCTGGAAAATATGGGGGCCTTGCGCACTGGTGGGCAGGGGTCAGTTTATAAGGGAAGAAGGATGGGCCCGATCATCAGCGCTGTAAAACTATTGCCCACCCCTATCCATACCGAAACCGCAGATGACAAAAACTATCGCAACTTTTTGAACGAAGTGGAAAAGCTGAAGAAAGTAAATGAAGCGCCCAACCCCAATGTAGTAAAAATCCTTAATTCAGGCATCACCGAAAGCGGCTCGTTTCCATTTATAGAGATGGAATTTATAGAAGGCCCTGATCTTGAAGAATTGCTTAAGCCACCCCATGAGGCAATATTTACTATAAAAGAAACCATAAAGCTGGCTGACCAGCTGGCAAACGCGCTGTGCCACTGCCATAAAGTAGGGGTAAAACATGGCGACATTAAAAGCAATAACGTTAAATTCAATATCCATTCAGGCAATTACGTATTGCTCGACTTTGGCTTGTCAGTAATGTCAGATGAACAGCGCCGCACCAGCTTGCGCCATGCAGGGGCCATTGAATTTATGGCTCCCGAACAAAATGAGGGCCAGATGCTGTTCCAGACAGATGTTTACAGTTACGGTGTGATCTTATACGAGTTGCTTGCGGGCCAGGTGCCATTCCCGCTGAAAGACAATGGCGAAACAGCCAGGAATGCTGTGATGGTAGCCCACATGGAATCTGAAGTGCCGGACCTTTTGGAGCTTCGTAAAAAAAATCTGCCCGAAAATTGGACAGCGGCCCAAAAGGATCGCGAAATGCAGGTGCCGGGCTGGCTGCTGAATATGATATTGCATTGTTTGGGGAAATCGCCGGAAAATCGTTATACAAGCGGAATGGAACTGCAGGACGCCATTATAGAAAATAGTATTGCAGATATAAAAACCAATAAGGTTACCAATGCAGTAATTCACCAGGAAATGGAAGGACTAACTGCACCGCCTGTTACCGCCCCGGTTTATGCACCTGTTCATAGTGGCATGATGCTTATTTCAAAACCTGTATTTATTGGATTAATGGTTTTGCTGTTGGGATTTATGGTTTTCGCAGGTTATTCTTTATTTTACAAGCCGACGCCCCTGCTTATTCCTGTTACTAAATCGGTGTCAGACACGGCAAAAACCATTGACTCCGGTCAAATAGCCAGGGAATATTATGCCAGAAAACATAAAGCAAAACAAAGGCTGACGGATTCGGCTATACAAAATGCAATTAATGGCGCTATGAATCCCCAAAAGCATAAGGATGCCGCCAACCCGGATAGTACATCGGCAGATACTTCCGATAAAGCAAACAATTAGTGATCAAATGGACGCAAAAACTACTATCTGGCAACGCATAGGCCTACAAGATTGGTTTTTAACCGCTGAAAATACCGGCAAAACAAAAAAAAAGCAGCCGGTACTTACGCCGGACGATGTTTATAATTATGTGATCGCGAAATTTAACGATTCCATCAGGCAGCTCTCGTTTGCGGACCGTATTGTTTTTTATCATGAATATATTATCAGTTTCAATCCTGATGATTATGCGGAGTTTATGAACAATAAACAAGGCATATTCGGTCTTATTGTAAACGAAATAGTAAAAAAGTTTTACGAATTGCTAAAGCAATACCGGGCCGCAGGCAAAGTGGTTGAGCCTTCCAGTTCCAAATGGGTATTCAGATTGGTGTCACATCCTGATTATGCACGCGGCGACATCGGTTTTATTGGAAAATTATTACCCGGCAGCAGCAAGAAAGAGGAAAACTTAAGGGTAACTTTTATTCCCCGGCAAACCGGCATAGCGCAAACATTTGATATCAGCCAGGATATTTTAAAAGGCTTTAATTATTACAGCGACGGTTATTATGAACTTCCTTATGTTGAAGACCTGGGTTTTGAAGAAAATAGCCCGGCAGACCAGGGGCAAAAAAAATTCGCAAGATTTGAAACCATTCTCCCCGAAAAGCAGTTTGCAGGAAAGAAGGTTGAATATATTATGACAGATGACGAAATTATTGTTTCGGGCGATGAAGAAAACCGGGAAGATGCTAATATTTTCAAAATCCCTTCTGAATGGGTAAATACACCGCATCTCCAGATACGGTATAATAAATCGGATGGTAAGTTTTACCTGACTTCATTTGGGGAATTAACGATACTGAATGAAAACGAGGTAGTGAAAAGCGATGTGAACTCGCCGTCATGGGTTGAACTTCCTGTGAATTCAAAAATATTACTGAACGGAATTGTTGGTGTTAATATATTTAAATCATAAAAAGATGTCACAAATTTTATCAGTAATAATGTTATGTATTTGTGTTGTTTTATTGGCCACCCATTTTATTGATATTAAAAACACACAAAAAGCCAATGACTGAACAATTTTTCGGATTAACTGATCCCGGCAAACAGCGGAAAAACAATGAAGATACTTTTATTGCCGAACTGACCGCGAATAACAGGTTTGTAATTGCCTGTGTAATTGATGGTGTTGGCGGATATTCAGGGGGTGAAATTGCTGCAGCGCTTACGCGTGAATCCATTCTTCGCCGCCTCGATAAACCCTCGGGCGAGATCATTCCAATGATCATTGATTGTTTTAAACTGGCAAATGAAAAAATATTACAGGAAAAACAAAACGCTAAAGGCCACGATAATATGGCCTGCGTTTCCACACTGGCGATTGTTGATATAGAGCGGAACCAGTTTTATTTTGCGCACGTTGGCGATACGAGGCTTTACCTGGTCAGGGATAATTCCCTGGTGAAAATTTCTCATGACCAATCCTTCGTTGGTTTTTTAGAAGATTCGGGCAGGTTATCTGAAGCGGAAGCAATGCACCACCCTAAACGCAATGAAATCAATAAAGCATTAGGTTTAGACATGCAGCTTGGGAAAGACGAAGATTATATTGAAACCGGGCAATCACCCTTCCTTCCGGGGGATATGCTTTTACTATGCAGCGATGGTTTAACAGATATGCTGGACAGCGCCAAAATAAGGGCTATTGTTACAACCGATGACCCTTTAAAAGAAAAATGCAATAAATTGATTGATGCAGCGAACAGCAATGGCGGCAAGGATAACATTACCGTTGTTCTTGTTAAAAACAATAAAACAAAGTTCCAGTATGATTCGGCGAGGCCCGCTTTAAACCAAAAAAAAAGCAGCGATGGCATAATCAAATCGGCCGAAGTCCCGGTTATGGCGGCGAAACCGGTAATAATAACTAAAACTAATAAGGCGCTTGTAACCGTATTGTCATTATTAGCGCTCGTTTTCCTTGCAGCTTCTATATGGTTTTATTTACAAAACCAAAATAATATAGTATCTCAACCAGTACAAGTTGCGGCGCCGGCCAAAAGGGCAAAAAATAAGCAGGAAATAAAACTACAGCAGGCTATAGACCAATCAACGGGCCATATATTGATCCTTTCCGATACGGCATACACTGCCCCCATAATAATCAGTGAGGCCATCAGGGTAAATAAGGATAGTTTATTGATAAAAGCCAAAGGCAACATTGTGCTTCAATGCGATTCGGGGTACAAGGGCGAAGCATTAAACCTTTCATCAAAATGCAAAAACATTATATTGGATAGCCTGTCCCTTACTAATTTCCAGGTCGGTATACTTTCATTTAACAATGTTTTGTCATTAAAAAATACAAGGTTTATTAACTGCCAGGCGCCTGTGCAAAACACTTTCACGTTTACGGATAAAAAATATATAAGCGGGAAACTGCCCGATATAATTTTTAAGGCCGACTCCACCCCTGTCATCAATAAATAAAACAATGGAACCGGGTACATCTTCACGCTATTCACGAAAAAAAGAACGTTTGTTTTTATTGCTGGTTGGTATTGTACTTTTGATGCTGTTTATACGCCTGTTTTATATTGAACAAAGAAATTTTACCAATGTTGGGCAAAGGCTTCGCGATGGTACTATGATAAACCTGAACGCAGGTCGCCTTGCCGAAAATTTAAGCTCATTATTAAAAAAAGGGTATTATTTTGAAGACCAAAAGGACATAGACCTGGTAGAAAATACTATAGCAGGCAAAATAAAAGCAGGAAATAAATTCGACAATATTGGTGAATTAAATAAACGGCGGTATAATGTTAATGCAGATGAAGCATTTAACAACGGCGGCGAGTCTTTTAAACAAAGGGTATTGGTTTCCAGGTCATTATTAGGTTACACAGGTGATGACTCAGTCCGGTTTATACAGGAAAAAAGCAACCCGCCTGCTTTGCCTGCAACTGCCGATGTTGGTTTGGATGGTAATGATATAACAGGCAAAGTGCTGAATAAAACCATCCCCGTGCCGGGGATATTAATAAGGCTCCAGATGATATTGCCACAGGACAGCACGTACAGCGACGAAGAGACTGACCTTGTTAAAACAAAAACAGATCAAACTCCTGCATATAAAATAATATATATTTTGGATGCTAAGGGCCAAAAACATTTACAGTCGTTAACAGCATTTGCCCGGACTGATGACCAGGGAACTTATACATTTAAAAACCTGCCGGCCAATAAGGCTTTTGAGATTTTACCCTTACAGCCCGGTTTTCAATTTGGCAAATCGTTAGGCGCCGAAAATTTAAGTAAGGATGAGGTGTTTAACTTTTATCAATCCCCACACACCATCCGGCTCTTATCAACAAGGGACTATCGCATCCTCAAAAAAGAAAAAGCATTTATTATCCGCACACCTGCCCAATTTAATTATTGGTACTGGATCATTGCACTTGGTTTTTTTGCGGGTTTTGTAATAACACATCTTGTGTTAAGCTATAAATTCCCTTCATCCGACCAACTTATTTTGCCATTGGTCATGATCCTCACAGGCTTGTCGTTCCTTACCTTATTAAGTTTGCAGGACCCTCTGCGCGACCGGTTTTTCGCAAAGGATACGCTGCTATATTTATTGATCGGCTTTGGCGGGATGTTGCTGATGCTATCTTTCAACCTTCGGCGTTTTACTTCCGATTCCGGCTTTTACCGGATGTTTATTTTCAAAAGCAATCGCAGGGCGGCCAATGGCTGGCCGTGGATCGTTATGGCAATAATATTACTGCTGCTTACCATTCGTTTTGGTTCGGGCCCGGAAGGCAGCGGGGTAAAAGTTAACTTATTTGGTTTTCAGCCCAGTGAGATCGTCAAGTACCTCGTCATTATTTTTTTGGCGGGATTTTTTGCTGTCAATGAAAAATTCATCAGCGAATATGCCAGCTGGCGAAAACGATGGTCGTTCTTTTCATTTGCGCTGATCACGATGGGCGCCACTCTTTTTCTATTCCTGGTACTCGGCGATATGGGGCCTGCAATGATCATTTGCTTTACGTTTATTGTACTTTTCTCTTTTTCAAGGGGCGATTTTATGTTCATGACGATTTCTATAGTTTTCTACGTAATCGTCACCTGGATATTCAAAAACGTATGGTTGTCAAGCGGGCTTACCGCAGCTATTTTATTGATGGTTATTGTATTTAAACGTAAACAATTAAGCGAATCGGCAATTATGGCTTTGATCGTTATTGCCGGGTTTTTAACCATTGATAAAATACCGCACCTGGATAAACTGATCCCTGGGCCCGTACAACGGCTGGTAGAAAGAAAGGCAATATGGCAGGATGCCTGGAACAACGAGGTTTATGGCGGCGACCAGGTAGCTAACGGGCTTTGGGCAATGGCAAGCGGGGGTATAGCCGGGCAGGGTGTTGGTGAAGGATTTGCGAAAACTATTCCCGAAGCACACACAGACATGATATTACCTTCCATGGGCGAAGAATTTGGATGGGCAGGGATAGTTTGTATATTTTTATTATTTTTGTTATATCTCCACCGTTCAATAATCATCGGGCGGCAAACCGGAACACCGTTCCTGTTTTATTTATGCGCGGGCATTGGTATTTGTACGTTTATCCAGTTTTTATTAATAGCCGGCGGTTCAACAGGGGCTTTACCCCTATCAGGGGTTGCTTTGCCATTTCAAAGCTATGGCGGATCGTCATTGGTTGCCAATTTCCTGGCTGCCGGGTTTTTATTATCGGCTTCAGTGATCAGGGGAACCGCTGTACAGATGACCTATATCACCAAACAACAGGACCGCAACCTTGTGCCGGCATTAATAGCGGCCTGTATTGGCATATTATTATTAACCATCAATGTATCCCGGTACTTTTTTGATAATAAGCAATGGGTTATAAAACCGGCTTTAGTTGCCGACAAAAGCGGCGCGCGGATGTTTAGCTATAATCCGCGTATCGCTATTTTAATGAATAAGCTGCAGGCCGGTACGCTTTATGACCGCAATGGACTGATCCTTGCAACCAGCAACCCGGATCTGATAAAAAAACAGCACAATTTATTGGATTCTGCGGGCGCCGGGAAATACAATATTGACTCGGCCATGCATAAACGGTTAAGCCGGTATTATCCTTTTGAAGATCAAATGTTTTTTTGGATTGGCGATGCCAATACGGGTGTTTTTAATGGCAGCATCAATGGCTATTTTGCTGAATATGAGCACGCCGCCGAACTGCGCGGATTTAAAATGCCCATTTCAAATTATAATGCGCATGCCGGTTTTTTTCGCGAGGATCGTTTTTTGCCAGGGGGGGTGCGTGAAATGACTGTCAGCAAAAAAGATTACAGCGCCCTGGCCCCCCTGCTGGTTGCCGGGATAAACAGCAGCGAGGTAGAAGAGTTTAAAAAAGGAAACCGTGATGTGCAGCTTACGGTTGACGCCGACCTGCAAACGCGTATTCAAAACTCTATAGCGGCAGACACCTCATTAAATTATAAACGTGTATCAGTTGTGATTATGCTGGCTTCCACCGGCGATGTGCTGGCATCAGCGGTGTACCCATTGCCGCCGGTCCATAACTGGGACTTGCTAACCATGCCGGTCCCTGATCAGAACAAATTATCACAATGGGTAACCACTACCGATCTGGGGTTTACCTATGCAACACAGCCTGGTTCAACCGCGAAAGTATTAACCACTATGGCCGCGTTTAACAAACTTGGACTGGATGCAGTTAACATAAAATTTACTGTGAATGAAGACGAGCGCATCCGCACAAAAGGCCTGGAACCCGATGAAACCGGGGTAATAACCCTTGAACGTGCGGTCGCAAAATCAAATAACGTGTATTTTATCAAACTAGCTAACCAGGAGCAACTACAGGAAAACATGGCCGACCTGTATTTAAAAACCGGTATGTTTTTACATGGCGTAGGTGGTTATTTTTATAACAAACCCGTCGAAAACACAGATCAGAATGAAAAATGGCGCGAATTATGGCGCAAAACCGAGTTTAATACCCGGCCAAAATACGATCCGGATAATATCCGGCGCACAAGGGCCAAAGGGATATCAGGCATGGCCTGGGGACAGGGGGCTCTAATTGCCACGCCGGCGGCTATTGCCAGGCTGGTATCGGGCGTTGCCAATAACGGCATGCTGGTTGCAAACCGCTTTGTGTTAAAAGTAAGCGATTCAGCAACGGCTATTAAAGGAAGCATTAAA
>DATCES010000451.1:0-6555 GCA_036509935.1 Mucilaginibacter sp. | reverse complement strand
ATGGTTGGTAATTCCTTTGGAAGCTATTGACTATCAACTAAATATAATATATCAATTGAAAGTGTTTTCAATTGTTTTTTTAAGAGTGAGTTTTCTAAGCCATTTAAGAGCACAACCAAATAAACAAAGGAGCCAGGAGTAAGACTCCCGGCTCCGGTTTTAGCTCTGTAAATCATATTGCTAGCAAGTTGCGGTCCCGCAGAGCTTGTTTCCTCTTCTGATTTACGGCAGCAGATTTAATGATTTAATTTGACTTTTTCACCAACCATTTTTGACCACATTACCCATTTAATCAACCATCCTTATTTTAATCACCAACTTTTTCACTACATCATATCCCTTAACTTTGATATTGGGCCGATGCACGTCAGCCGGAAAAAAAAGGAAAAATGTTCCTGGTTTGGCAATATAATATTTGCCTTCGGCATTATAATTGGCGCCATCCGTTTTTTCGTTGTAAGGTTTGGTAACAGTAGCATCGCTTATGTGCGCCACCCCGATTTTTTCCTCGCCTGTTATTACGTATTGCAGGTCGGTATATTTCCTGTGCGATTCCCATGCCGATTGGTCAAACTCTTTTGACGGGGCTTCGGTAATGATAGCGTAAACATTGTCGCCATCTATCGCATATTTCCCGGGTTTTAAAGCAGCCAGGCCGCTGTCCCTCATAAAAGCGAAAGCGTTATCCCATCCGGCTTTATTTTTATGATATTGTATGGCAAAACTAACTTTGTTTACCGTGGCATGGGCGTTTAAAGCAAGGCCGTTTTTCCATTCACCTTTGCGCAGCCACTTGCCTGCGGTTTTTTCATTCCAGGTATTTGTGCCCGCACCTTGCGCCCAAGCCGCAGCAGTTAAAGTTAAAAGCGCCATAAATAGCAGTAATTTTTTACAAATGAATAAACTTTTCATCAACGAATAAATTTTAACGCAATGTAAAAACTATTTTACTATTTTTTGATAACTTAAATACAAACTTTCGCGGGTTAGCCAGCGGCGGGTAGCAACACAAATCACATCTTCAGGGCTTTCTTACTAAAAAAATAATCCACTGTAACATTTACCACCCCATTACCGTCAAACAGGAAAACTATGGAGCCACTAATAACGCTAAAAGATATCGGCCGTAAATATGTGATCGGAAGTGAAATTATTCACGCCCTTAAATCTGTAACGTTGACGATCAATAAAGGTGAGTTTGTGGCCCTGATGGGGCCATCGGGTTCGGGTAAATCAACCCTGATGAATATTTTGGGCTGCCTTGATACCCCCACCAAAGGCGAATATATTTTAAATGGCATTAACGTTAGCCGCATGACGGATAACGAACTTGCCGAAGTTAGAAATAACGAGATTGGTTTTGTATTCCAGACGTTTAACCTGCTGCCCCGCAATACAGCTCTTGATAATGTTGCCCTGCCTTTAGTTTATGCCGGTATTAACAAAGAAAAAAGACAGGCGCGTGCAAAACAAACCCTTGAAAACGTTGGTTTAGGCAACCGGATAGACCATAAACCCAATGAACTTTCGGGCGGGCAGCGCCAGCGTGTGGCGGTAGCCCGTGCACTTGTAAATAATCCTTCCATCATATTAGCCGATGAACCTACCGGTAACCTTGATACCAAAACCTCCACTGAAATAATGGGGCTGGTAGAGGATATCCATGCCAAAGGCAACACTATTATTTTAGTAACCCACGAGGAAGATATTGCGCTGCACGCCCATCGCATAGTACGTATGCGCGATGGCTTGATTGAGAATGATTTTGCAAATACTAATATACGTAAGGTTGAAAGGCAGGGTGCAGTGGCGTAAATGTTTGAACCGGGATTTATAAGATTTGAGGATTCGATCAATTGGTTAGTAATTTATTTCCACCATTTAGCTTCTTCTATTGCTTGAGCTTTTTTGCTGTGACCATATCTTGCATTTACGGTTTGCCCAAATGAAAAAAAACAATGAGAAATAATCAGGCAAGTAAGTAAAGCGCATTTCATCTATGGCCAAAATTGTACATAAAAATAGCGATAAATTTGTTATTTTTGATTTTATAAAAAAGTAATTATGGTTATAGAGCGTTTAAATCAGGACATCATTATCAGGCCAGCCGCCGGGATTAATATGGGTGCTGTTCAAAAAGTTATTGATTATATCAATGTGCTTGAAATTGCAGCCCAAAATCGGGGTACTGAGGAACAGGCTGCGGAATTAGCCAGGGAGGTGGACACCAATTGGTGGAAAGAAAATAAACACAGGTTTCTGCCATGATAATTATTGTTGATAGTAATATTCTATTTAGCGCATGTATTTCTCCCAGTAGTAAAATTTCTGAAATTTTATTTAGCCCTTTACCACATATACAGCGTATAAGTTGTTATTATGCAATTGCTGAATTATTTAAACACCAGGAACGGATTATTAAATTATCCAAACTTTCTGCTGACAAACTGAATGTACTTTTTTATGCATTGCTCAGGCAGGTTGAGTTTCTTAATGAAAATATGATCACTACAAAAAACTGGAAGGACGCCGATGTGTTGACATCGGGTGTTGATAGTAACGATATTAGTTTTGTGGCGTTGGCATTACAAAAAAATGGGTGGTTATGGACAGGAGATAAGAAACTTACAGAACATTTAAGGAAAAATAATTTTAACAAAGTAATTAATACAACAGACCTTTATAACATGCTTGAAGTAGGTTAAAAAATAACGACTTACATAATTACTTTGACGCGATTCTGTTTCGGTAAAATTCCAAAATCAATACGCCTTCATTTTCCCGCATGAACATGCGCAATTTGGATCACCCGCACCAAGCTTGCTCAAAAAATACCGGTAAAAGCCAATACGGTCGTTCATGCTGTATATGTTTTCGCCCTTATTACATTCTATCTGGCCGTTTACAATATTGATGGTCATGCCAAAGCCCGGCGTACGGCCTGCAGCTTTATCGGTGGCGGTGGGCTTCCATTTTCCAATCATCACATCATGGGCAGATGGTTTCAGGGTTTGCGGGGTCATCCAAAAATAAATAGCAGTTTTAAAAGCAATTACAGGGTCAGTTTCCACCAGTTCAGGATTGTTTAACAGTATATTTTTATTCCCAAAAATGCAATCAGAGGCATTGCCGTAGTTGCCGTTGTAACTCAATTGTATTGGCCCGCGGCCATAGTACTTTTTGCCCGCAACAGGCGGATAGGTGTCATTATCGGCAGTGTATGCCAGGGAAGTATTATTTTCATGAATAAGCATCAAACCGTCATTGTACTTGCCATCTTCTCCATGCCTGGTTTCGTGGGCAATATTCGCAAAAAAAGCCGCCAATTCTTTTTTATTGGTTTGGAGGCCTTTCCCCGGGCAGAAATCGCCATAATCTATTTCGTAAACGCTGTCAGGTTTCTTTTTGGCCCAGTCTTCATTCCAGTCGCCATCCTGGCGTACTATAACCGATTTGCCGGTGCTTTTATCAGTCCGGGTAAACTGGTAAACCGATACAGCGCGTCTTACCACTTTTACTTTTATCCTGGCCATCTCCTTAACAGCTTTTATAAATGCGGTGTAGCTGTAAAATTTATTACGCATAGGGAAAAGCCCGTTAAATTGCTTTTCGGTTAATAGGTCGGCTATGTTTATTTTGCCGATATGGTTGATAGCGTTGCTATTAACGGTGCTGTTGCATTTTAAGCTCAATAACAATACTGATGACAAAAGAAAAAGGAATTTCATATATTCAGGATTTTCAATTTCGGATAATATTAAAAGGCAATATCACTAAGTAACGCCCTAAACGGTATAGTGTTTCAATTTAATGAATCTGAAAATCACATTAATTGTAAACTACCGGGGAGACTTTTCCTGCAAATCTAAACTGAAATGCGAAATCTAAATCATAAATTCGAAATCTAACATCCGAAATCCGAAATAAGCATGAAAATATACACTAAAACCGGCGATAAGGGCCTAACATCCTTAATTGGCGGTACCCGCGTTGCAAAGCATCATATCCGTATTGAAAGCTATGGTACGGTAGATGAGCTTAATTCGTACATCGGCCTCATCCGCGATCAGGATATTACAGGGCATGATAAGGAAATATTAAAACAAATACAGGACAGATTGTTTACCATCGGTTCATCGCTCGCTTCAGACCCTCAAAGATCGAGGATGGTGATACCTGATTTGCACGTAGCTGATATTGAATTGCTTGAAAAGGAAATGGATAAAATGAATGAATATTTACCTGAGCTGAAACATTTTATTTTGCCTGGCGGAAGTAACGCCATTTCATTTTGCCATATAGCACGGTGTGTTTGCAGGCATGCAGAACGGATAACCGTACTTCTTGCCGAAGATAGCATGGTTGACGAAAAGGTAATTATCTACCTTAACAGGTTGAGTGATTACCTGTTCACATTAGCCAGGAAGGTTGCTAATGACAACAAAATACCTGAAAATCAATGGATACCACGTATTTGAATTTTTTAAAAATAATATTGATAATCAAATTAAAAATATTATACTTTTGCGAAAAAGTAAATTTACCCGATAATTATATAAATAAAAGAATATGTATTGGACACTTGAATTGGCATCACACCTTGAAGATGCACCCTGGCCTGCAACAAAAGACGAATTAATTGATTATGCTATCCGTTCCGGAGCGCCTGTTGAGGTTATTGAAAACTTACAGGCATTGGAAGACGATGGTGAACCATACGAAAACATTGAAGAAATATGGCCCGATTACCCCACAAAGGACGACTTCTTTTTTAACGAAGACGAGTATTAGCATCCCTGACAATAAAAAAACCTTGCACTTGCAGGTTTTTTTTTATTAATGAAACTTTTTGGAATAGTTTTAGTTAAGATAAGGTAGTTCATTATCAACTAAAACTTTACAAAAATGAGAAGCTTATTGTATTTAATCGCCGTTATCCTTGTAATTGGATGGATATTAGGATTTTTTGTTTATCCCGTTGGCGGCGACCTGATCCACATTCTTTTAGTAATAGCGGTTATCGCTATAATTTTAGGGGTTATTCGGAGGGCATAGCCTTTAGGAGTTCATGGTTGATGGTTCATAGTTCATGGCATTTTTATCAATGCAGCTACCATGAACTATGAACCATGAACTAAAAGCAATCCGGCAATAGCTAAATCGTCAGGAAAGGTGATCTTTATATTCTGATAGCTGCCCTCAATCAGGTGAATAGTTACACCGGTTTCCTCAACTACGCTGGCATCATCGATGAATTTTGCGTTGTAAGGTTGCAGGTAAGCCTTTTTTATTTGGGACGATTGAAATGTTTGCGGTGTTTGCACCAGGTAAATCTCATCGCGGAGTAAACTCTTCGAAACACTGTTTTTTAATTGCCTTACAGAATCCCGACTTTTAACGGCTGTAATGGCGTTTCCATGTTCAGCTGCATATTTGTAGGATTCATCTATAATTTGGCCACTTGTTAAGGGCCTTGCAGCGTCATGTACCGCGATAAGGGCATCTGCATTATCGGGGATACTGTCCAGCCCGTTCTTAACGGAATGGAAGCGCGTTTCGCCTCCTTTTATTAATTTATGCGGAACATTAAAATTATATTGTTTGCAAAGCCGGGCCCAATAGGTATGAAAATCAGGATGAAGGGCTACGATTATTTGTGGTTTAGATACTGAATGATGAAAAGCCTCAATGGCATACATCAAAACGGGTCGGTCATTAAGTAATAAAAACTGCTTGGGAACCGATGACTTCATCCGGGCGCCGGAACCGCCGGCAACTATGATTGCGTAATTGCAGGGGTCATTAGTCATTGTGTCATTAGTCATTGGGATGGCTGTTTTGCTGCAAT
This sequence comes from Mucilaginibacter sp., assembly GCA_036509935.1. Lineage (GTDB taxonomy): Bacteria > Bacteroidota > Bacteroidia > Sphingobacteriales > Sphingobacteriaceae > Mucilaginibacter. Next base: position 707 of record DATCES010000451.1, on the reverse strand, counting down.
TAGAATGGCATCATGAATAATCCAAATTTCGAAACTATTTTAAAACAAATCCGAAATCGATCCGCTAACCAGCGGACGAAATCCGAAATCAAATTATCAGCATTGCATCCCCATAACTGTAAAAGTGATATTTTTCCTTTATGGCCACTTCGTAAGCGTTAAGTACGTTTTCATATCCCCCAAAAGCGCAAACCATCATTAACAGGGTTGATTCGGGCATGTGAAAATTGGTGATCATCGAATTGGCAATGCTAAAATCGAATGGCGGGAAAATGAATTTGCTGGTCCAGTCGTTAGCTGGTTTTAGCGTTTTATTTGCCGATACTGCCGATTCAATGGCGCGCATTGATGTTGTGCCAACCGCACATATCCGTTTTTTAAGCTCGATGCCCCTGTTTACTATATTGGCTTGTTTTTCCTCAATAATAAACTGTTCCGAATCCATTTTATGTTTGGTAAGGTCCTCAACTTCAACCGGGCGAAATGTGCCCAGGCCAACGTGCAGGGTAACCTCGGCAAATTCAACACCTTTCAGTTCAAGGCGTTTCATTAGTTCGCGGCTGAAATGCAATCCGGCGGTAGGGGCGGCAACCGCTCCTTCGTGCTTTGCAAAAATAGTTTGATACCGTTCCTTATCTTCGGCGGTAGCTTTGCGTTTTATATATTTTGGCAGCGGGGTTTCACCTAATATCTCCACATTGCGGCGA